>JAFUAR010000393.1 GCA_017460585.1 Clostridia bacterium | reverse complement strand
GCGGCATTGTAGACGGTGCGGTGGGGTCGAGGCGCAGGCTTTGGGTGACCATTCGCGACAGCTTGATTTTGCTGCTGATCGCGGTAGGACTTACCCCCGCGTTTCGGATGCGCTTTTGGAACGTGGGCGGCGAAGGGCAGACGCTGATCGGCGGTCTGGCTACGGCGGCGATCATGATTAACCTAGGAAGCCGACTGCCGAGCGTGGCGCTGTATCCTGCGATGCTGCTGGGCGCGGCGCTCGCCGGAGTGGTCTGGGGCGTGATTCCGGCGCTGTTCAAGGCGCGCTGGAACACCAATGAAACATTGTTTACGCTCATGATGAACTATATCGCCACGCAGCTGGTGGCATTCGCCATCATCTACTGGGAGAACCCGAAGGGTTCCTCGAACGTAGGCGTGATCAACCCGGATACCCGCGCGGGCTGGCTGCCCAAGCTGGCGGAGCTGGATTACGGCTGGATGCTGATTATTGTGGTGTTGGCGGCGGTATTTGTGTATGGATACCTGCGCTGGACCAAGCACGGTTACGAGGTTGCTTACGTGGGGCAGAGCGTGAATACCGCGCGCTACGCGGGCATTTCCGTGCCAAAGGTCATTGTGCGCACCATGGCACTCTCCGGCGGGATATGCGGTCTGGCGGGCTTTCTGCTGGTCACCGGCAGCGGACATACCATTTCCACCGGCATTGCGGGCGGACGCGGCTTTACCGCCATAGTAGTGGCGTGGCTTTCCAAGCTGAATACGTTTACAATGATGCTGGTTTCCTTCCTGCTGGTGTTTATGGAAAAGGGCGCGATTCAGATTGCGAGCCAGTTCAAGCTTTCCGACCACGCCTCGGATATCATCACCGGAATCATACTGTTCTTCGTGCTGGGGTGCGAATTCTTCATCAACTTCAAGGTGGAATTCCGCCACAGGAAGGGGGTGCGGGAATGAATACCATATTGATCTTTCTGCAAAAGGCGATTGCGCAGGGCATTGGCATACTGTTCGGCGCGGATGGCGAAATACTCACGGAAAAGTCGGGCAACCTGAATTTGGGCGTGCCGGGCATGATGTATATGGGCGGCATTGCCGGTCTGGCGGCGGCGTTCCTGTATGAAAACGCCTCGGCAAATCCCGACCCCATTGTGGGCTTGCTGCTTTCGCTGCTATGCGCGCTGTTGGCGGGTCTGCTGGGCGGGCTGATCTACAGCCTTCTCACTATTACGCTGCGCGCCAATCAGAACGTCGCCGGTCTGGCGCTTACCACGTTTGGCGTGGGCGTGGGCAACTTCTTCGGCGGAAGCTTGTCTAAAATGGCGGGCGGCGTGGGGCAGATTTCCACCGCCGTTACGGCGAGCGCCTATCAGGCGAAGCTCCCGCTGCTGCCGAACATTCCGGTCATCGGTCCGGTGCTGTTCTCGTACGGCTTCCTCACGTATTTCTCCATTGTACTTTCCATTGCGCTGTATTGGTTTTTGAACCGTACGCGGCAGGGACTTAATCTGCGCGCCGTGGGCGAAAGCCCCGCGACCGCAGATGCGGCGGGTATTGACGTGACCCGCAATAAGTATCTCGCCACCTGCATTGGCGGCGCGATTTGCGGCTTGGGCGGATTGTACTTCGTAATGGAGTACTCCGGCGGAACGTGGACCAACAACGGCTTTGGCGACCGCGGTTGGCTCGCCATTGCGCTGGTCATTTTCGCGCGCTGGAATCCGCTGCACGCCATATGGGGCAGCATACTGTTCGGCGCACTGTACATACTGTACCTGTATATACCGGGCTTGGAGCGCAGCATACAGGAATTGTTCAAAATGCTGCCGTATTTGGTGACCATTATCGTGCTGGTAATAACCTCTACCAGACGCAAGAAGGAGGATCAGCCGCCGGAGCATTTGGGGCTGCCTTACTTTAGAGAAGAGCGATAGATCGCGCTTTGACGGATTGGAATGAACAGGGGGGGTGAAAGGCTTGAAATTCAAATCTCGCAGCCAGAGTATACCGGATTACGTGGACACGTTGGATGGTTTTCGCGCGTTGGCGACGTTTCTGGTGCTGATATTCCACTACTGGCAGCAATCATGGAATACGATGGAGCTGCGTTTCGGGTCGTTCACCGTGAATTTTGGGCATATCGTATCCAACGGATATCTCGGCGTGGAGCTTTTGTTCATATTGAGCGGGTTTTGCCTGTATTATCCCTTGGCGATGCACCCTGATCGGCGGCTTTCCATAGGCAACTATATCTACAAGCGCGTGGTGCGCATACTGCCCACATACCTGCTGTGCGTAATGATCTGTTCGGCGTATCAGATCGGTCGTCTCGATCCGCATACCTTGCGCGAGCAGTTCATTGGCAACATGACGCTCACGCAGATGACTACCGCCGCGTTATCGTACAACCAGATCAACGGCGTGCTGTGGTCCATCGCCATTGAGGTACAGTTCTATATACTGTTTCCCATACTGCTGCCCTTGTTTCGGCGTAAGCCATACGGGGTGATGGCTGCGGCGTTCATCATTGGCGAGGTGTGGCGCTGGTATTTGCGCGATATCGACCACAGCCAAATCAACTGGCTAATGAATCAGCTTCCGGGAATGATCGACTGCTTTGTTGGCGGTATGCTGGCGGCGAAGATTGCGGCGCAGCTCAAGCGCGACTTGGTGGAGCCCCAGCGCGCGGGTCTGGCGCAGGCGTTTACAGCGGGCACGTTGGCGTTTATGCTGGTGGTGCTGCTGGTAATGATGTATATAGACGCGCTGCGCTACAACGACCTTCCGGATAACCTTTCCCGCATGCAAATGAATACGCGCAAATTCGTAATTGTGGGCTTCGCGGGAGCAATGCTCTGCTCCATATTCGCCAGCACATGGCTTAGGAAGGTATTTGGCAACCCGATAACGCGCTTTATATCCGCCATATCGTATCAGGTATATATGTGGCATATGTGGATTGCGCTGCGCCTCAAGGATTTTCACATTCCGGAGTACGTTACCGAGCGCCCTATGGACGATACGGCGTGGCGCTTCCCGTACCTTATGCTTTCGCTGGCGGTGAGTCTGGTGGTGGCAATTGCTATGACGTATTTAATTGAGCGTCCCATTTCGCGCTTCGCCATGAAGCATATGCCGCGCTGGGCGAAGCCGCGAAAGCCCAAGGAGGTCAGAGAGCCGAAGGAGGCGACGGCGAATGAATAAGCGCTCCGGCTGGCGGGAGCCGGAATTGTGGCTGGGCGCGTGGACGCTCGCACTCATGTGGATTGGGTTTTCGCTGGCGTTCGGCTCGGATATGCTTGGGCACAATCCCCGCGACAGCTTTACGCTTATGGCGATTGCATGGCGCAACGGCAAGCTTTCGCTGGGGCAGGATTACCCTTGGCTCGAGCTGGCGATATTCAATAACGACTGGTACGTATCGTTTCCCAGCGTTCCGGCGCTCGTGCTTTTGCCGTTTACGGTATTTTTCGGCGAACAGACGCCCAATACGCTTTTGACGGGATTCTATTTTCTTGGCAGTTATTTCGCGGCATACTTCCTGTGCAGGCGTTGGCGCAAGCCTGCGCACGCGGCGTTCATGGCGTTGTTTATGACCGCCGGATGCAGCCTGTTCGATTTCTCGCTTTCCGGAGGCGTTTGGAATCAAGCGCAGCTGCTGTGTCTATTCTTGACGGTGTGCTTCGCCTATGGCATATCCGGTGAAAGCCCGTTCGGTTGGGGCGTGGGGTTGTTCTGTCTGGCGCTTTCCGTAGGGTGTAGACCGTTTCAGGCGGTATATGTGCCCTTTGGACTTATGATGCTGTACAGCCATATTGTGGAGCGCGGAAACGTGCACGGCTGCAAGGCGGTGCTGCGCATGATTCCGTATTTGATCGCGCCTGCACTGGTGGCGCTTGCGCTGGGCTGGTACAATTGGGTGCGGTTTGGCAATCCCCTAGAGTTTGGGCATAATTACCTGCCGGAGTTTACGCGCAATCCGGATCAGCCGCAGCTTGGGTTGCAATATGTGCGGCACAATATTGAGAATTTGCTGAGGTTGCCGGAGATCGTGGATCATCATTTGGAATTTCCCCGTTTCGATGGTTTCGCGTTCTGGCTGGTCAATCCCATGTTCGTAAGCGCGACCATTGCCGGATTGCTTCGTTTGACAAAGCGCGTGTGGGATCGGTGGGATTCAGTGCTGCTGGTCTCATTCATTGCGGAAATATTCTTGCTGCTTATGCACAAGACCTTTGGCGGTTGGCAGTTTGGCGCGCGCTACCTATGCGACCTGATACCCATGTTGCTATTGTTCGAGCTGCGCGGGCAGAAGGATACTCCCGCGTGGGAGGCGGCTATCGGCATATTCGCCATTGCGTTCAACATTGTAGGCACCATCGCGTTCCGATTGATGGACATGGGCGTTTGGTAAGTAAGCGGAAACGGTATAGTTTGCATAAATCGGAGATCAAAATGAACAAGGGCGTTTTTTGGAAGGGTTTACGCGACGGCTTGCCCATTTGCATGGGCTATTTTGCCGTATCGTTTGCTTTTGGCATACAGGCTGCCGCGGCGGGGCTCACTGCGTTTCAGGCGGGACTTCTGTCGCTGCTCAATTTAACCAGTGCGGGACAGTTCGCAGGCTTGGGCGTGATCGCGGCGGCGGGCAGCTATATTGAGATGGCGGCGCTGCAGCTGGTAATCAACCTGCGATATCTGCTCATGAGCGCGGCGCTCAGCCAGAAGGTGGAGCCAAAGACTGGAACCGTCAGCCGCCTTATGATGGCGTACGGCGTGACGGACGAGGTGTTCGGCGTGAGCGTGCTGGTGGATGGCACGCTTTACCCGCGTTACAGCTATGGATTGATTGCCATTGCCACGTTTGGATGGGTGGCGGGCACGGCGCTGGGCGCTTCGGCGGGCGCGGTGTTGCCGGATCGCATCATCAGCGCGCTGGGTATCGCGCTGTACGGTATGTTTTTGGCGGTCATTCTGCCGCCCGCAAAGAAGGAACGACCGGTGACGGTCGCCGTGCTGTCGGCAATGGCGCTTTCCACGCTCTGCGCGGTAGTGCCGGGGGTGCGCGCGCTCTCCAGCGGTATGCGTATTATATTGGTCACGGTAGCGGTCGCAGCATTCTGCGCGGCGAAGTGGCCCGTGAAGGAGCAATAATTCCAAAGTCAGGAGCGGCTTATGCAGGCGAATATCTATATTTATATACTGGTCATGGCGCTGGTGACGTATCTGATTCGAGCATTGCCTTTAACGCTGATTCGACGGGAAATACAGAACCCGTTCATTCGCTCGTTTCTGCACTATGTGCCCTATGCCACGCTGGCGGCGATGACCTTTCCCGCAATACTGACCTCTACAAACCAAATCTGGTCGGCGGTTGCGGGCTTTGCGGTCGCCATCGTGCTTGCGTGGCGCGGCAAGGGGCTGCTCATGGTGGCGTCGGCGGCCTGTATTACGGTATTTCTGGTGGAGCTGCTGCCCTTTTTCTAAGGTCAATACCGAATCAACGGCAGCATATCTGAAGGCTTTATGGATAGTCTGATCGGTTTCCATGGATCATACGGGAGGCGCGTTTTCATTGGCGCTTTGGTACATTGCGGCGTTCTGCGCGTACTTTGTAAAGGGTCTGTGCGGATTTGCCAACACGCTGGTGCTTACGGCGATACTCAGCTTCGGCGTAGATAATATTGAGATCAGCCCCGTGGAGCTGCTGCTGGGCATTCCCATGAATGCAGTGATGGCGTGGCGCGGTCGCCGGCGGCTGCAAGCGAGCATCGTTGCGCCGCTTATATGTTACGTACTCTCTGGCAATATCGTAGGGACGGTTATGCTCAAAAATATCAACGCCGCGCCCATTCGCGCGCTGTGCGGCTTTGTGGTGATGGCGGTGGCGCTGGAAATGCTGGCGTGCACGCTTCGCCCGCGCAGGGCGAAGCAATCGAAGGCAGTTTTGGCGATCATCGGCGTGGCGTCTGGCGTTTGCTGTGGTTTGTTTGGCATTGGCGCGCTGCTGGCGGCGTACATCGGGCGCATTACGGACGATAGTGAAACGCTCAAGGCGAACATAAGCGCGGTTTTTGTTGTGGAAAACGCCTTTCGCGTGTGCCTATACGCCATTCTGGGGGTTTTTACCGTCCACAGTCTGCATATGGCTGCACTGCTGCTGCCCGCAGGCGGCGTAGGTTTGTTGGCGGGTATATTGAGTGGGAAAAAGCTGGATGAGCGCGTGGTGAAGACCATAGTCATTATGCTGCTGTTGGTTTCAGGCGTCGCGCTGATCGCTATGAATATATAATTGTCAAATCGATGGGAGGATGAAACGCATGGGCGGTATACGCATCGGCGCGCTGGTGAACGGCGCGGCAATACTGCTGGGCGGGTTGTGCGGCGCACTTTTCGGGCGTTTTTTGAACGACCGCAGTCAGGAGACGCTGGGCAAGGTGTGCGGCGTGAGCACGTTGTTTATCGGTATAGCAGGAGCGATGCAGGGTATGCTCTCCATACAGGATGGCGCACTGTCCTCCGGTCAGGGTATGCTGGTTACGCTTTCGCTGGTGCTGGGTGCGCTGATTGGCGAGCTTATGAATATTGAGGGCTTGTTTGAGCGCTTCGGCGAATGGCTCAAGCGCAGAACCGGCAATGCCAGCGATCTGAAATTTGTAGATGGTTTTGTAACCGCTTCGCTCACAGTGAGCATTGGCGCAATGGCGGTGGTCGGTTCTATTCAGGATGGGCTGTTGGGCGATCCCTCCGTGCTCATGACCAAGGCGGTGCTGGATTTCATCATCATTATGGTCATGACCTGTTCTATGGGAAAGGGCTGCGTGTTTTCCGCCATTCCAGTGCTGGCGCTGGAGGGGGCGATGACGCTGCTGGCGGGACTGCTGGAGCCGGTCATGACGCCCGCTGCGCTGGCGAGTCTTTCCATGGTGGGCTCCATACTGATCTTCTGCGTGGGGCTCAATCTGGTATGGGGCAAGCAGCTGCGCGTGGGCAATATGCTGCCGGCGCTGGTGCTGGCGGTGATTGGAGCTTATCTAATATAGAAACGGGAATTGGGAGGACGGGACTATGTTCTTTTATTACATTCCAAACACTGTGCTGGTGGCTGCGGCGGTCATTCCCGCTATTGCGCTGCTAGTCTACGTGTACCGGCAGGATCACATTGAGAAGGAGCCGATTCGCCTGCTGGCATCGCTCGTGTTGTATGGAATATTGGCGACGTTTATTGCTAAGGTGGTCGAACGTCTGGGCTCGTTTGTGTTGGATAGTGTGCTGACGCCCAACAGTCTGCTGAGCGATATCATTCTCTATTTCGGAATCGTTGCCTATGCGGAGGAGGGCGCGAAGTATGCGCTGCTGAAACGCCGTACTTGGGAAATTGCGGATTTTAATTGCCAGTTTGACGGCGTGGTCTACGCGGTATTCGTGGCACTGGGCTTTGCGTTGTGGGAGAACATTGGTTATGTAACCATATATGGTCTGGGTACAGCGTTGATTCGCTCTGTATCCGCCATACCCGGGCACGCCTGCTTTGGCGTGTTCATGGGCTGCTGGTACGCCCGCAGCTACAGCCTGCACGTGCGCGGCTATGAAGGCTCGTCTAAGGTAATGCGCGTACTGGCGGTGGTATTGCCCGCCGCGTTGCACGGGGCGTACGATTTCCTCGCCACAGAGAGTATGTATTCCTCGGCGTGGCCGTTTGTGATATTTATCGCGGCGCTGTTTTTCATCACCTTCCATCTGGTGCGCAAGCTTGCGCGAGAGGACCGGTTTATTTAAATGGCGAACATCATTGAAATTGCCGATCTTGGCGCGCCGGGGCTGGAGGTCTTCACTCGTTTGACGGATGCGCAGCTTCGGCGCGGCTGGGAAGGGAAAAACGGCGTGTTCATCGCCGAAGGCGTACAGATTGCGCAAATCGCTCTGTCCGTAGGTCTAAATCCCGTGGCGCTGCTGATCGAGAAGAAACATCTATTGGGCAAGGCGCGGGCGCTGGTTGCCGCCTGTGGAAACGCGCCTGTATATACCGGAGATGCGGAGGTACTGGCACAGATTACGGGCTACCCGTTGACGCGAGGCGTGTTGGCGGCATTTGATCGTCCACAGCTCCGTTCCGTACGGGAGGTGTGTGCGGGAAAGCGTAGAATCGCCGTATTGGAGCAGCTGAACGACGGAGCAAATGTAGGCGCGTTGTTTCGCTGTGCCGCCGCCTTGGGCATGGATGGTCTGGCGTTGACAAAGGATTGCTGCGATCCATATAGCCGTAGGGCGATGCGCGTGAGCATGGGTACGGTACTGCAGCTGCCGTGGTGCTGGTGCGACGGCGATCTGTCGGAGCTTCGCGCGCTCGGGTACCAAACGGCGGCGTTCGCCTTGTGCGACGATGCGGTTTCGTTGGAGGATGAAAGGCTCAAGAGCGTGGAGCAGCTCGCCATCGTGCTGGGCGCGGAGGGAAGCGGCTTGCGCGAAGCAACAATTCAAAGCGCGGATTGGCGAGTGAAGATTCCCATGGCGCACGGCGTGGATTCGTTGAACGTAGCCGCGGCGGGCGCAGTGGCGTTCTGGCAGCTAAGAGGATAAAGGGCGACAGAGAGCGGGGGAAGGCTGAATGCCTCCCCCGCTATGTATTCTCACCCTAATATAGCTGGCAGATAAAGCTGATTTCTCCGTTTTTCCACTCGGCGCGGATGTTTCCGCCGCATTGGGTGCATATGCTTTCGGCAATGCTCAAGCCGATGCCGTAGCCGCCCTTATCAATGTTGTGCGCCGCGTCCTCACGGTAGAAGCGATCAAAAAAGCGCGAAGTATCCACGTTCGCCCCGTCGGCGTAACTGTTGGCTACGGTTAGCAGCGCGCCTCTGCCGCGCTTATTTTGCTCCAGCGAGGTACGAATCACACCGCCGTCGTCGCAGTACTTGATGGCGTTGTCCGCGAGTATGGCGGTGAGCTGGCGCAGCTTGCTGCCATCCGCTACGAGCGTAACGTTCTCCGCCAAATGTCGCTCCATGGTCTTGCCCTCTTGCGCCACCATCGCTTCGAATGGGTCGAGCGATTCGCGCACTGCTTGGGTCACGTTCACGCGCGTCATTTCCGCTTTGTCCTCTTGTTCCTGTGTGCGCGTAATCATTACCAAATTCTGAATCAGCCCGTTCATACGGTCCACCTGACGAATGGTGGATTGCGTCCATTCGCTT
>JAFUAR010000035.1 GCA_017460585.1 Clostridia bacterium | reverse complement strand
GGATACGCCTCGGCGAAGCGCCGATGGAACATACCTCGATCGGTCAACAGCGCGCGCACCTCGCGGTTAATCTGCTCGGTATTATCCGCTTCGCTTTTCTCTACCCCTGTCTTGACCAGCTTGAGCACGAAGTGCGTAATGGCGAAATCCGCGGCAAATACCATGAGCAGCGCTAGGGCAAGCCATTCGCGGGTGGCGGGACGCAGATACCCCAACAGACGGTAGATGAGCGGATTGAAGCCGTTCACAATGAGCACCCCGCCCAATCCGAACAGTACGAGATTGCCGATCCAAATTCTGCCGTGCAGGTTCATGGGCTTTTGACTATAGTCCCACCAACGGGCGTGGAAGCGCTTTTCCATGAAATAGCTCGCCGCGTATTCCAGCGCACCGCAAAGTATAAACGATATGGCGAACGTAGTGCCATAGGCGGATTCAAAGCGGGATACATCGCCCACAACCACGGTAATGAGCACGGCGCCCGACCCATAAATGGGCAGCAGGGGTCCTGTAAAGAATCCACGATTGATAAAGCGATGGAACTGAATGTATTTGAGCGTGACCTCGATACACCAGCCGGCGAACGAATACACGAAGAACAACAATACCAAATTGGCGATGGAATCCAACGAGGAAAAATAATTCATGTCGCATTTCCCCCAATGTTAAAGTACCGCCATTATACCAGCTGAGCGCGCGATTGTCTACCGACAGACACGGTAAAACGTCCGACCGCAAGCATCGAGTGTTTGCCTTGCGCAGTTCACAGTTGACATTCCGGCGATCGTGTTCTACAATAAAGCATATGCAGTTGGGAGGTGGTGAAGTATGCCGTCAGGGCTTCGCTCCAGACTGCGCGCCATGCAAACCACCCCTACCCCGCCCGCTCGACCCCAGCGCGACCGCGGTCTGCTCTGCTATCGCGCCGAGCGAAACCTAGAGCCCGGCATACTCGCCTTAGAAGGCGCCGGTCTGCGGCGCATCGGCTGGACGCACGGCGTGTTCGACGTGCGCAAATGCCTGTTTTTGGATACCGAGACCACGGGGCTTTCCCACGGCGCGGGCACCGTCGCTTTTCTAGTTGGCGCGGGCTATATCGAGGACGATGCGTTCATCATAGAACAATTCCTCATGCGCGACTACTCCGACGAGCCGGAGCTTTTGGATAAGCTCGCAACGCTGATGGAGCGGTTCGATTCCATTTGCACCTTCAATGGGCGCACGTTTGATATACCATTGCTCGAGGTACGATATACCATGTGCCGTATGCGCGACCGTTGGCGGGAGCTGGAGCATTTGGATTTGCTCACCCCCTCGCGCCGCGCGTGGAAGCTGCGGCTGGGCAGCTGCAAATTATCGAGACTGGAAGAAATGGTTCTGGGCATTCATCGCGATCACGACCTACCCGGCAGCGAGGTTCCCCAGCGTTACTTTGAATTTTTGAAGCAGGGAGATTTATCGCTGCTTACGGATATTGTGCGCCACAACGAGCAGGACATCGCCACGCTGGCGACGTTGCTTACGCGTTTGACCGCGCTATACGCCCATCCCGAGGCGCTGCAGAGCCGCATGGATCAGTTCTCCATAGGCAAGGCGCTGGAAATGCAGGGCGAATGGACGCCCGCGCGCGCGGTATATCGCATTGCCGCCATTCCCGCGCCGGTCGATACGCTGGAATCGCTGCGCGGCAATCGCCTGTCCGCGCAGGCAAACTGGCGCATATACCACATTGAGCGGCGTTCGCACAACGACGGCGAAATGCGCGAGGTGCTTCAAGCCATGCTGCGACGCGGGCAAATGCTGCCGGAGGTGCTGATTGAGCTTTCCAAAATAGCCGAGCACAAGGATAAAAACCTTAGGGAAGCATTGGAATATGCCGAAAAGGCGCGTTCATCCCACCCCGACCCACAAATGCGTCCCGACATAGAACGGCGCATACAGCGCCTCAACCATAAATTGGAGATACAACGGAGGTAGACCATGGCTCTGACCGATTTACTCAGATTTGGCGCGCCCGGCATGAAGGCGTACCGTATGCATTCCAGCGCAATGCAGCTGCGCAAGAACGGCAAATATCAGGAATGCGAGGAAAAGCTGGACGAGGCGCTCAAGCTCTACGACGAAGCCTACCAAAAAGGAGAGCGCAAGTTTGGCATATTGAGCGGTTACGCGGTGCTGCTCATGCGCAAAGGAGAGTTTGAAAAGGCGCGCGAGGTCATGCTCACCGCGAGCAAGGATAAGAGCATTACGCCCGAGGACCGCCAACAGCTGCGCATTGATTACGCGTTATGCCAATGGAAGATGGGTCGATTGGAAAAGGCGATTGAAACCATGTGCAACGCCATTGGCTCGAACAAGAGCGGTTCCATCTATAACACTATGGCGGTGCTGCTGATTGAGCAGGCACGCGCGACTGGAGAATTTGAGGAAGCCATTGCTTGGAATCGCGAGGCGCTTGATTATGACGACGAAGACGCGGAAGCGCTGGACAACATGGCGCAGCTGAATTTGGCGCTTTCGGACGCGGCAAAGGCGAAGGGCGAAACGGAGGAAGCGGAGAAATACCGCCAAGAAGCGCTTCGCTACTTTGAAAGCGCTTGGAAAAACAAGCCTTCGCAAATTACGTCCGCCTACTACTACGCCAAAATGCTCTATGAAGGCGGCGATATTGTAAAGGCGCGGAAGGTACTCGCCACCATTCACGGCATTCCCATTAGCGCTATGGTGCAGGTTTCTAAGGACGAGGTCGACGCGCTCGAAAAGAAGCTGAACGGG
>JAFUAR010000392.1 GCA_017460585.1 Clostridia bacterium | reverse complement strand
TTTTTCCGCGGCAGTGCCTTTTCTAATGCCATACCTGATCCGATAACCCAGCGGTTCCTTAGATCTTCAAAACGTAGTTTTCCTTTCTAGGCGCGGCTTCGCGTTTTCCCTCCGGTTTTCCGTAACCCAGAATCACATACCCGCACCCTACATACGAATCGGGAATATTCCAAGCCTTTTTCAACGCCTTGCCCGCCTCGCTTTCGAAGGCTTCTTTGGCGCGCCAGATATAGCAGGAATCCACACCTACGGCGTTCGCCCCGTTGAGCAGGTTGCCAAGCACGAGATTCGCGTCCGATACGCCCAATGGGCTTTCTGCGTCGCCAAACACCACGAGCACCGTCGGCGCGCCGTAAAACGGATGTGCATCCGGATTGCCCAATACTGCGGCGTTCAAGCGTTCAACCTCGCCCACCTTATCCGGACTCTGTACCGCCACGATGAGCGGCGACTGTTTGCCCATTCCGGTTGGCGCATACACGCCCGCCTGCAAAATAGCGTCCAATTCCTCGGTTTTGATCTGTTCATCGCGATAGGCGCGACAGGAGCGTCTGGTCAGCAGATTATTCAACGCTTCGTTCATGATGATCCCTCCAATTGTCGTATTGGCATGATTAACGGCGCAATGAGATATGCCGTTCTTCTTTCGACAAATCGATTATATCCAACTGTGAAATATTCGTCAATATAGCACAGCAATATACTTTTACTATGGCAAATTATAGAAGTCAATTTCACGCTTCGTTTCTTTGTTGTGTTTTCTCTGAAAATGTGGTATGATGTTATCTGTACCGAAGGGAGGGATTCGTTCGTGCCAAGCAGCATTCGCAGCTGCGCCGGAGGCGTGGTTTTTTCCGGAAACGATGTCTTTTTGCTGATGAGCGACCGTGGAGACTGGGTGATGCCCAAAGGTGTGATTCGCAACTACAACCGCTCCAACGATGTGGCGCTTTGGCGCGTGGAAGACGAAGCGGGGATCCACGCGGAAATCATCGGCATAGCAGGCAATACGCGATATGATTTCTTCTCTGAAAGCCGCGGGCGGGAGGTAAGCAACCGTATTCAGTGGTTCGCCATGGTCGCGGATGATCACAGCTTTCAGGTCTCCTATGATCAGGGCTTTTTAAATGGGGGCTATTTCCCCATGGAAGAGGCGCTTGAACGGCTTACGTTTGAGCCGGATCGCGAAATCGTAAAAAACGCCTGGCAAATCTACCAGAAGTATCGCACGACGGTTCGCCATTGATTTTTATGTGCGTTTATTACCGCCCGGAATTGTGCCGGGCGGTAATCTATTTGCGATTTTTCACCTTTCGTGCGAAAGTTCATGGATTTGTTACAGTTCCATGCTATAATACGATATATTCTTGTATCAAAATGGAGTTGTATAGGTATGTGCAGTGAAAAAACGCTGGTATTGGCTTCCACTTCGCCGCGCAGGCGCGAGCTGCTCACAAAAATGGGCTACTCGTTTGAAATATGCGCGCCTGAGGTCGACGAGCACGTGACCGGCGAAGCGAAGGAAATCGTCGCCGTACTCGCCAAGCGCAAGGCGCTCGCCGCAGCGGCACACTGCCCGCATAGCGTGATTGTGGCGTCGGATACGCTGGTTTCCATGGACGGAACGCCGCTAGGCAAGCCCGAAGATGAGGCGGACGCCAGACGAATGCTTCGCGCGCTGAGCGGCAGAACGCACGAGGTTTTTTCCGGCGTATGCGTGATCGATACCGATACCAATCAAACTGCGCTGCGCGTAGCGCGCACGGGCGTTACTTTTAAAACATTGAGCAACGAGGAAATCGACGCGTATATCGCTACCGGCGAGCCCATGGATAAAGCGGGCGCATACGGCATACAGGGCGGCGCGGGCGCGTTCGTTACTAAACTGGACGGTTCATTTGAAAATGTAATGGGCTTCCCCGTGGACGATGTGAAAGCCCTTTTGCGCGAATTCGGCATATAACCCATCAGGAGGAATACATGGGCGTTTTTTCCAACGGCGGCGTAGGCATTGATCTGGGTTCCGCCAACGTAACCATTTGTCTGGAAAACGAAGGGGTCGTTCTGCGAGAGCCGAGCTATGTGCTCACGCTGCAGGAGGATTTTGATGAAATATTGGCGACAGGGCGCGACGCGCGGCAGATGCTTGGACGTACTCCACGCGACGTAACGCTGCATTCCCCCATTATGGACGGAGCGGTGGGCAACGTAGATCTCGCGATCGCGCTTTTGCGCACGCTCTCTGAAAAGGCTTTGGGCAAGCGGCGTGCGCTGGAGAAAAACCGTTTGGCGGTATCTGTTTCACAGGGCTGCACGCGCGTAGAGCTGGAAGCCCTGCAAAGCGCCTTGCAAGCGGCGGGCGCTAAAAAATCGTGGCTTATGCGTTCAACGGTTGCCGCCGCGCTGGGCGCGGGTGCGCCGATTGACGACGCGCGCGGCTGTATGCTAGTTTTGATTGGCGGCTCGACCACCGAGGTCAGCGTGCTCTCCATGAACGGCATTGCCGCCTCCCGTTCTACGCGAACGGGAAGCCTTTCCATAGACGAAGCCATTATGCGCTTTATTCGCAAACAAAAGGGCTTAATCATCGGTCAGCGCACGGCGGAGGATTTGAAAATCGATCTGGGCACCTGCAAGGATATCGCCTTCATCGATAACGAAGTCGCCTCGCTGCGCGGACGCGACGCGCGCACCGGCAAACCCGCCACCGTGGAGGTCACCGCGCGCGATATATACAACGCGATACTTCCCACGACCGAACAGCTGTTGGAGACCATTCGCGAGGCGTTTGAAAATACCCCCGCGGAAATGGCGGAGGACATATTGGAAAAGGGCGTATACCTTTCCGGCGGCGGCGCACTGCTGGACGGGCTTTCCGACCGCCTGAGCGAGCTGGTGCATATGCCGGTACATATGGACGAAACGCCGCAGGACGACGTAGCGCGCGGGCTCTGCCTCGCGGCATCGGATTCCAGAATTGCCAATCGCTTTCTACAATCCGGCTGCCTGATTGAAATCTAAACCGGAGGCGCAGCAATGCCAAAGTTAAAAAAGAAGGAGCCGAAAAATCGCACGCGCAATACGCGTCGCAGAAGAGTACTCATCCGAAACGTACTGCTGTCCGTCATTACCCTTGCGGTTGTGGCGGCGACGGTATTCTTTCTGGTGCTGCGATCCGGCGCGCAGATTTCCATTGTGGAAAACGCCATCGGTTCCTTTTTCAGCCCTGTGCAATCGGCGCTTTCCGGCGCTGCCAGCGGCGTAAAAAATTTCGTCGCCAATCAGCGCAACTATGGAAAGCTGCAGGCGGCATATGAAGAACTATCGCGGGAAAACGAGCAGTTAACGCTGGAGCTCGCCGCGGCGGAGGAGGCGCTATTGGAAAACGAACGCCTCAAATCGCTGCTGGATGCGAGCAGCAGCTATGAATCGCTTGATCCAGTCTATGCTCGGGTAATCGCCCGCGACGCGGGGCAGTGGTTTTCCACTTTCTCCATTAATCGCGGCGAAATGCACGGCGTATCCAAAGATATGGCGGTAGTGACCGGCGACGGTCTGGTAGGGTGCGTATATGAGGTTGGGCTCAACTACGCCAACGTACGCACCATTATTGACCCGCGGAGCGGCTTGGGCTGCCTCGTACAGCGCACGCGCGACGACGGCATACTGCGCGGCGGTACCTCCGATAGCTCGGACGATGCGCAGTGCTACCTGAATTACCTACCCAGAGTCAACAACGTGGTGCCAGGCGATGTTGTAGTCACCTCCGGCACGGATTCCGTATACCCGAAGGGGCTCGTAATCGGCACCGTAACACAGGTGAGTCTAAGCGCGGGTTCCGACGGCAACTACGCAGTAGTCGAACCTGCGGTGGATTTCGTGCACATTGAAGAGGTACTCGTTTTGCGCGACGAGGTGGAAAAAGCGAGCGGGAGCCTCTCCCCCATTCCCACGCCCAGTCCGGCGCCCACCGCGACCGCGTCGCCCACGCCCGATCCGAACAGTATGCCGATGAGTACGGAAGCGGTGGAAGGCGAATGGAATTGGCCCAGCGCAAACGGCGCAACTGCTGCCCCGAACGTACGTTTGGAGCCGCTGCCGGAGGATTCTTGGGCGGAGAACTAACCAATTTTCCCATAATGGAGGAATACCAGCCTTGCTGAAGAGACTCATGCCCCTGATTCTGACGCTTGCAGCCATGCTGATCGATACGGCGATATTACCCGTATTTTATCATGGCACATTCGTCGTTCCGCTGCTGTTTCCCTTGATTATGTGCATTTCTCTGATCAATGGGCGTATGCAGGGGCTGTTGTTTGGCATGATTGGAGGATTGCTGGTAGATATTACCACTGGTACGCTGGGTATCATGACCTTCTTTTTCATGATCGTCGGTTTTCTCATGGGATTGATTATTGTACCCTCCGTAGATGTATCCGGACCGATATGGCGGCAGTGGCTGCGTAGAACGCTGGCGGCGTTTCTATTGTTCCTTACCGCCGAGATTTTATTTGTCATTTATCGATTTTTCGTAACCAACAGCTTTGCGTGGTTGTACCTGCGCGACGGATTCATTCGCAGCGGTATTGCGGCATTGTTGACCGACGCACTGTATATCCCGCTTCGCAAGCTATTCACCGGCTCCAAGGAGGCGCATACCGTTTCTTCCGAACAGGAGGTGAAACTCTTTTGAAGCTTCCCAAATTCATTACCGATATTTCGCAGCGCGAACCCAAACAGCACCCTACAAATCGCCTGTTTCTGGGACGGATGACCATATTGTGCGTAATTTTATCGCTCATATTCGTCGCCATATTCGGTCGTATGAATATTATGGTGCGCAGCATGGGCGAAACTTATGCCGAAACGGCTTCCAACAAATCCACCAAGTCGATCACGCTGTACGGAATGCGCGGCACCATTTACGATACCAACATGAATCCGCTGGCATATGACCGTACCAGCTATAACGTAACATTTTATCGCGACCCATCCCGCGCTTCCGCCGCGGATCGCGAAGCGTATACCAGAGTGCTGTTGGAAGCCATTCAATTGATTGAATCCAACGGCAAAACTACGGTGAACGATTTCTGGATGCGCAAAAACGAACACGGACAGTGGGTGTTTAACGGCGGTGCTTCCACCGATTCGGCAGAGGCGTCGCGCAAGCGCTCTTTCCGCACGAACTTTTCCCTGACCAATGTTTCGGAAGATCATTGGTTTGATTCGCTACTAAGCAAATACTCCATTCCGGAAGACATTGACGACTCCATGAAGGTGAAGATTCTGGCACTATGGCAGGAATCGCGCATGAACGCCTTCAATTCCACCCCATGCACCATCGCCTACGACGTAGGCTTTGAAACGGTTTCCGAAATCGAGGTGCGCTCGGACGAACTGGACGGAATCGATATTTCCGAAAGCTCCACGCGCGTATATCCGCAGGGCACTACCGCCTGCCATGTAGTAGGCTATATCAGCAAAATCAGTTCCACTCGACTGGATGAGTACCGCGCGCAGGGTTACCCGAACGATGCCTTTATCGGCGCGGACGGCATTGAAGCGTCGCTGGAAAACCAACTCTCGCCCTACATCCAGTACCGACAGGGCAGCCGCACCGTAGAGCGCAACACCCGCGGCAAGGTCGTGCGCGATCTGGACTACACCGCCCCGCAAAACGGCAACTCGGTGGTGCTCACCATCGATACCGACTTGCAAAAAGTAATGGCGGACGCTCTTAAGAGCACCATTGACGATATTCGCGTAATGCAGGAGGAGACAATCGTCAACGAACACTGGCTCTACCTGAATCAGGATATATTGGATGAATACGAAGCCGCCGGAAAGGAGATTCAGCTCGCCTCCTCCGGCGCAATGGTCGCAATGGATCCCAATACAGGACGCGTACTGGGTCTGGTAAGCTATCCGGACTTCGACCTTTCGTACTTCAACGGCGGAACCATATCTATGAGCGACTGGGCAAAGGTGCAGGAAGGCAACGATCCGCTGTACAATCGCGCGGTATCCGCAAAGGATAGTCCCGGCTCCATATTCAAGCTGTGCACCGCGCTGGCAGGACTGGCGGAAGGCGCAATTACCGTAGATACGCGCATTAGCGATATGGGCGCGTTTACCGGTACCGGTATTGATACCACGCACGCGCCGCGCTGCTGGACCAGCGATATCAACAGACACCGCAACCAAACCATTGTACAGGCAATTAAGAATTCCTGCAATTATTTCTTCTACACCGTGAGCTACGCGCTGGGAGCGACCAACATATATAAATGGGCGGCCGCGCTGGGTTTGACTTCCAAAACCAACATTGAACTGCCCGGCGAAACCACCAGCTTTGTGGGCAATCAGGATATGTTGTACGACCCCGATCTCCCCATCAGTCAGCAAGCGACCTATAAGCCGCTCATCGCCGCGAACGCCATTCGCTCCAAGCTGCTTTCCGTGGGCGAGGAACTGGGAATTGAGTACGACGAAGAGCGCATATCGGAAGCTGTAAAAAAGCTTTTGGATATTTCGGTAAGCTACGATCGCAAAGCCGAATGGGCGCAGCCAATTCGTGAAGTACTGCTGTACGACCTGAACATTCCGGCAAGCTACCTGAATTCACATTACGTAGGTAACACCATTACCACCTACATTCAGGAGCTCTATTGGACCGCGAACGAGACCATCATGTTGGGCATAGGGCAGTCCATTACGCAGGTCTCCCCCATCGCCGTTGCGCGTTACGTGAGCGCAATTGCCAACGGAGGCACGGTATACGACGCGCAGATCGTGGATAAGATCATCGCGCCGGATGGCAGCGTGGTGATGGATAAAGAACCCGTGGTCGCCAACCAAATCTATACCAGCAACCTCTATTTCGAAAAGATTCGCGAGGGCATGGAGGACGTTACCTCTATGGAAGACGGCGGTACCGCCGCGAAGTACTTCGCCGATGTAGACTATATCGCCGCAAAGACGGGAACCTCGCAAAGAACCGATTTGGACGTGGAAAACAACGCGTGGGAGGTGTTGTACGCACCCAAGGAAAACCCGCAGATTGTCGTTGTAATTTATATTCAAAACGGCTATGCGGGCGCGAACTGCTCGCCCGCCGGCAAGGAAACCATCGTATACTATTTGGAGCACGCCTCCAGATCGGAATCCAGCACCATTGGCGCGGATTTCAGCATGACGGAATAAACAAGCAAAAGGGGCAGGTATGGTCAGAACCTGGATAGAAAATTTCAGAATCTGGGCGAAAGCTCAGGTTCAGACCATTGTGGACAACCGGCTGACAAGGCGCATGATGCGCTATTTCGATTGGCCGCTGTTCATTATTGTGATGCTCATATCCCTTTTTGGCATTGTGTGCGTATTCTCTGCGACCTCTTCCGAAGTCGTCGAGACGCCACGCAGCATTATGGAAATGCTGGAAACCCAGTCTACCTATTATCCCGCGCGACAATTGCGCAATCTGCTCGTCGGACTTGTGATGATGGTTATATTCACATATGTTCCGTACAAGCTGTTTGGCAGCTGGTCCAACGGGATTTATCTGCTCAATTTGGCGGTGTTGATGTTGACCAAGCTCTTGGCGGAGGTCGGTCGCGGAGGTATGCAGGCATATCTGCGCGTCGGCAGTGAGAGCGCGTTTCAGCCCTCTGAATTTGGCAAAGTCGCCATGATCATTTGCTTCGCCAAGGTATTCTCCGACCGTAAAAAGCCCATATCCAAGCTGCGCGATCTAATGCAGATGGGAATTTATATGGGCATTCCGACTTTCCTCATCCTTATTCAACCGGACTTCGGCACCGCGATGGTGTACGCCTTTGTGTTCATACTAATGATATACATTTCCGGCACCAAGCGCAGCCTTCTGTACCGCATACTATTTGCGGCAGTATTGCTGGCGATCCCCGTATGGTACTATATGCGGAATACCTCTTCCGGCGATAACTTTCGCCTGATGCGCATTATGATGTGGCTGCACCCCGAAAACTATCCGGACGACGCCCGCCAGATTATCAACGGACAAATTGCCATTGGCTCCGGCGGACTCTTCGGCAAAGGCATTGTATCTCCCGGCAGCTTTGCTTCGCTCGGCTATATTTCGGACGACCATACTGACTTTATTTTCGCGATCGTATGCGAATCGTTTGGACTCATCGGCGGTCTTGCGCTGGTTGCTGCGTACATACTAATTGTAGCGCGCCTTGTACGATTGGCGCTCAGCGTGGAGGATCCTTACGGCGCTTATGTTATTTTCGGCGTAATGGCAATGCTTCTGGCGCACATTATTGAAAATATCGGCATGGTCATTGGCTTGCTGCCCGTTACAGGCATTCCTCTCCCCTTCGTGAGCTACGGCGGTTCCAATCTCATTACCAACTTTGCCGCCATTGGTCTGGTACAGAATGTAATGATTCGCACGCGTTATCGCAACCGTCTGCGCCGCATTCATACATCCAGAGCAATACGATTGTAAAAATAAACTCGACGGAGCAAATTCTCATGAGAATTTGCTCCAGTTTTTTTATTACGACTCTTCAGAAATATCATATCCGCCAAATCAATGTATTTCCACATACTGAGTACGAAATTGATATAAGAAATAATGAACACGTGTTTATAGTAAGAGCAAAAACAAACTGACATATGAAAACGTGTACAAAAATTCCCATGAGACATTGATTTCATGGGAACAAAAAACAAATACATATCTTCTAAATTTTGCGGCAGGATGCGCGTTCAATCAACTTTCCCTTGAACACTTCATCGGCAACGACATCGTCTTCCTGTTGAATTTTGCGAATTGTACGATCCACCAATGACGAAAACATCCCCTTTGCGTCGAATGCAATGGTCGTTAACGGCGGCTGAGAATGCGTACCGTCTGCGTGTCCATCCACGCCAATCACCGAAATATCGCCGGGAATAGATATGCCAAGCTCCCCGCAAGCGCGATATACCCCGAACGCGACGGCATCGTTATTGGCGCATATGGCGGTGGGTAAATGATCAAGCGTATTTTCCAGCATATGCCTTGCGGCTTTATATCCGCTATCAATGGTAATTCCGCCGTAGGTCAACCACTCGTTTCGAATGGGCAAACCATGCGCCTGCATACTTCGCATATGCCCCTCATGGCGCGTAATGGAGCTCAGACGAGTCATGTTTCCATCGATAATGGCAATATCTCTATGCCCTAGTTGATACAGGTAATCAATCGCTTTATCCCCTGAATCCGTCTCGTAATTCACCGTAACACATTTATACTTTTCCTGTTCTTTGTGGCGATAGTCAAATACGCCGACAATTTCGCCCCCCTCAATCAATTCAGCCATTAACGGATCGCTATAGCTCGCGCCTACAAAAACACCCGCGTCTATTCGCCCCTCGGCATAGGTCTTGCGCACAAAATTGTAGTTTTCCTTTTTCGACAAATCTTCCAAAATACAGGCAAGCACCAGATAACCGCGATCTTTTGCCGCGTCTAGCATATGCATAAAATAGCTGCTGGAAAGCGAATCTGAGGCGAGTGAATTGGAGCCCGCCCAAAATATACCAATCGTTTTTTGCTTCATCCCCGCAAGAATTTGCCCCGAAAGCTGCGGATAATAGTTGTTTTCCTTAATCACCTGCATAACCTTGCGACGTGTATTCTCCGGCACATTGCTATAATTGTTGATCACTCGGCTGACGGTACTGCGGGAAACGCCCGCCATTCTTGCAATATCGCTGCTATTGATCCGTTTCAAATCGCAAACCTCCCGCCGATCATTTCAGTGCTTGTAAACAACTGTTCACAAATGCTGAAATGATTATACCGTATGAAACCATGTTTGTAAAGCGCGTAGCTGAATAACGTTCAATAAACAATATGGCAATTCCCCATAAATATCTTTGAAAAAAGCCCCATCTTTCGGAAAAACAGCCTCTATTATTATAATTATTTTTGTGTTTTGTTCTTTAAATAATAAAATATTATGATCGCTTCTATTGAAAACACGTGTTTATTATGATACAATGAACTTAACAAAGATGCAATTATAGTAAACGCGATTTTATATTGAAAGCTTATTCGAAAGGCGGTCGTTTCAATGGAAGTGAAAAAGGATTACTCCAATCCATGGTATCGCGACGACGATGAATCCATATTGGAAATCTACAATGTAGAGACCAATGAGCGTCAGATTGTGCGAGAATTCGATTATTTAATCGAGGCGCCCAATTGGACGCCGGATGGCAAAGCGCTGGTATACAATAGCAACGGGCGCATATATCGTCTGGAGCTGGAATCCGGCGCGATCAGTGAAATACCGACCGGTTACGTGAACCGCTGCAACAACGACCACGTGCTCTCCCCCGACGGCAGCATGATTGCGGTAAGCCATCAGACGGAGGAAGACAACGAATCGCGCATTTACGTGGTGCCTATGACCGGCGGCATACCGAGGCTGGTGACCGGCTTGCACCCCAGCTATCTGCACGGCTGGTCGCCCGACGGAAAGACGCTGCTCTACTGCGCCTGCCGCAAAGGGGAATTCGATGTATATTCCATTCCCGTAGAGGGCGGCGTGGAAACGCGCCTGACCGACGCGCCTGGCTTGAATGACGGCTGTGAATACGACAGCGCGGGCGAATATATATGGTTCAACTCCGTTCGCAGCGGATTAATGCAAGCTTTCCGCATGAAGGCGGACGGTTCCGAGCAGACCCAAATGACCTTTGACGAAGGCTGGAACACATGGTTCCCGCACATTTCGCCGGACCGAACCAAGGTTGTAACCATTTCCTATAAGAAGGGCGACGTCGCCCCGGGGGAACACGTACCGCATAAAAATGTGGAATTGCGCCTGATGAACGCCGACGGTTCCAATGTGCGAACCATTGTAAAGCTTTTTGGCGGGCAAGGCACAATTAATGTAAACTCCTGGGCTCCGGACAGCAAGCGCTTTGCGTTTGTCACCTACCGAATTCGTGGCAGAGAATGATTCTGCCAGAAGATACACAGTCCCCACTCGAGAACAAAGGAGGAGAACCCATGAAACGTTTTGTTACTCTGTTCCTCTCTTTTGCGATGCTGATTACATTCTTGTTCATGAATGTGAGCTTCGCAGAAGCCGAAGACGGTCCCCTGACTCCCTACGATGAGACCGTGACCATCACTTGGTCGGTACCCACCTCTGCGGTGCAGCAGTTCTTCAACGGCGATACCTATGACGACAACGTCTGGTCCCGCTTGATCAAGGAACGCCTCAATATCGATGTTCAGGTGGCGTTCTCGGCGGATACCTCTACCGATGCGTATACCAACAAGCTGAATACCACTCTGGCCTCCGGTGAGCTGCCGGATATCATCAAGTGGGATTCCATTACCCAGTTCCATCAGGCTCAGGAGGAAGGCTATCTCGCCAATCTGGAAGAAGCTTGGGAAAAGTATGCCACGCCTGAGCTGAAGGCTTTCCGCGATCGTTACGTGGATTCCTTCAATGCGGTCACCGTAGACGGCGAGCTGTACGGCTTCCCCTACATGGAGGATAACTTCCACAACGCCGCTTATCTGTGGATTCGCGACGACTGGCTCGAGAATCTGAACGCCGAGCCGCCCAAGACCATTGAAGAGATGGTTGAGCTCGCCCGTCGCTTCACCTTTGAAGACCCCGATCAGAACGGCGTGGACGATACCTATGGTCTGGGACTGCAGGGTATGCCCGCTACGAACAACGTCGGCACTCTGATGGGTCTGGCTGGCGCGTACGGCGTTCCCGGATATAACGATACCGGCATTTTCTATCGCGATAGCAACGGCGAAATGACCTACGCTTGGATTCAGCCCGGCATGAAGGATTGTCTGGCGCTGGTGCACAGTATGTATGAAGAGGGGCTGATCGATCCCGAATTCACCGCTCTGAATACCAGCACCATGGAAGGTCAGGTTACCAACGCCACCATCGGTATGATGTACCACATGAACTGGGGCACTTGGCATCCGTTCAACTATTCCTATCAGGAAGACGGCGTGATCACTCGCCCCTATCCGATTCCGCTTGCGGACGGCTTTGAGCCTTTGATGGGCATCAATTCCAACGAGATCGGCGATCTCTACACCACCGTGAGCGCGGAATGCGAGCATCCCGAAGCGCTGATTAAGATTCTGAATCTGTATGAAGAAGTGGTAATTCGCGGCAGCGGTGACGACTTCGACACCTATTGGGCCAACGAGCAGTATCGACTGAGCCCCGCCTACATCGGCATTCCCACCGAGCTGTTCGCGCCGGAAATTCATGCCGCGCTCGATGCGGGCACCAGCGATGGTCTGACCGGCACCGCGCTGGAATACTACAAGTACGTGACCGGCTTTGAAGACGGTTCCCTCGCCGATAACTCCAACGCCTACGGCACTTGGGGACAGATGTTCGTGGATGGCTACGGCGGATCCATGAAGATCGCTCTGGATTACAAGGACAAGGGCTGGCTCGTGCAGAATGTGATGGGTTCCGAAATGCCGGATATCTGGCTGCAGAATTCCTCCGTACTGGCCGACATGGTGGAAACCACTTGCGTGGACATCATCGTAGGCAATCGTGATGTGGATTACTTCGACGAATTCGTGCAGAACTGGCTGGCCGCCGGTGGTCAGGAGACCCTCGACTGGCTGAATGAAAAATACCCCGCGGAATAATCGCTCAACAGCAGAACTCATCCGGGGCGGCGGTCAACCGCCGCCCCGTTTTTCGTCCCCCAAGCCGTGAGAGGTGTAATATTCCATGAAGAAATTCCGATACTCTCGCTTTCGCAGAGAACTGCCGCTGGTAATCATGCTGGTGCCGGCTCTGATTTTCGTCGCCATTTACCGCTATGGACCGATGCTCGGCGTGGTAATGGCATTCCAGAAGTTCAGCCCCGCCAAGGGCTTCTTCCATTCCAAATGGGTCGGGCTGGATAACTTCCGTAATCTGTTTTCAATGCCCGATATCGGTCAGATTATTTTTAACACCGTTTTCATATCGTTCTTCAAAATGGCGCTCGGCATCATTGTACCCGTCATTTTCGCGCTATTGCTCAATGAAGTTTCAAGTTCTGGGCTGCGTCGCACATACCAGACGCTCGTCTATCTTCCCCATTTCCTTTCGTGGGTTATACTCGCGGGCATATTCGCGGATCTTCTTTCCAAGGATGGCATTATCAATGCGTCGCTGGTGAACCTTGGATTTGAGCGGATTGGCTTTTTGAGCGACCAAAAGGTCTTTCCATGGACCATGATTATATCCGATGTGTGGAAGGGCTTCGGCTTTGGATCGATCATCTATCTAGCCGCGCTCACGGGTATCGACCAGAACCTCTACGAAGCCGCCGCCATTGATGGCGCCAATCGCTGGAAGCAGATGCTGCACGTAACGCTGCCAGGTCTTGTTTCCACCATCGTGCTGATGACAGTACTCAGCCTTGCCAATATACTGAATGGCGGATTTGATCAAATCTACAACCTGTATCGCCCCGCCGTATACCGTACGGGAGATATACTCGATACATTCGTATATCGCCTCGGCATCGATAACGCGCAATTTTCGCTGTCCACTGCGGCAGGTCTATTTAAATCCATCATTTCGAGCGTTCTGATTATCACCTCCTACAGACTTGCCGATAAGTTTGCAGGATATCAAATCTTCTGATCGATCAAGGAGGGTTTAGCCATGGGAATGAGCAAAATACTGGAGCATGTGAAGTTCTCACAGGTGGGCTTCGTGGTAAACGATCTGGAAACGACCAAGAGAGTCTACGCCGCGCTCTTTGGCGTAGAGGTTCCCCCAACGGTAGACGGCGGCGTATACGAGGTAAACCGTTGCAGTGTATTCGGAAAGCCCGCACCAGACGCGGCGTGCTACATGGCGTTTTTCGACCTGCGCCCCGGCGTACAGCTGGAATTGATCGAGCCCAATCAGGCGCATTCGGTCTGGCGCGATATACTGGATGAAAAGGGCGAAGGCATTCACCACATCGCCTTTGATGTAGACGATACGGACGCGGTCGTCAAGGTGCTCGTTGAAGAGTACGGCGCGGTTGTGGAACAGCATGGATTGTATGGAGACGCCATCGGACAGTACACCTATTTGAATGCACAGGATACATTGAAGTGCCGCATAGAGCTTTTGGAGAGTTTCAGAAAATGAAAAAAAATACGCAACCAAAGTCCAACGGACTGTATGTCTCCAAAGGGCGAAAGGTGTTCATGGCGGTAAATTTACTGATACTCACGCTGCTTGCGCTTTCCTGCACACTGCCCTTTGTGAACCTGCTGGCAATCTCGTTTTCCAACAAAAACGCGGTAGCCGCAAATCAGGTCAAGCTATGGCCGATCGGGTTCAATACCGCCGCGTATGAATTCATATTGAACAGCTCGCAGTTTGTGCGCGCGCTCGGCGTTTCCATACGCAGAACGGTGTTGGGCGTTTCATTGAATATGATTTTGATCGTACTCACAGCCTTCCCGCTTTCGAAGTCGAATCGGGAATTTCGCCTGCGCCCCTTGTTTTCTTGGATCTTTGTCATTACAATGTTGTTTGACGGCGGTCTGATTCCTACTTATATGATCGTTCGCTACACGGGACTCATGGATACCATCTGGGCGTTGGTACTACCGGGTTCTCTGGCTGTATTCAATATGCTGGTGGTCATGAACTATATGCGTAGTTTGCCCAAGGAGCTTACGGAAGCGGCGGCCATTGACGGCGCGGGACACTTCCGCACGCTTTGGCAAATTGTATTGCCCGTATGCAAGCCGACACTGGCCACGGTAACGCTGTTTTCATTCGTCACCCACTGGAACAGCTGGTTTGATGGAATGATCTATATGAACCGCGTAGAAAACTACCCGCTGCAGAGCTATCTGCAAACCATCGTCATCAATCCCGATGCGTTTTTCCGCAACGCGACAAACGTTTCGGAATCGCTTTCTCGGTTTCTGAACCTCACGAACGCGCGCACAACCAATGCGGCGCAGCTCTTTCTGGCAACGATTCCGATCATGTTGGTGTATCCCTTCCTGCAAAGATACTTTACCAGTGGTCTAATTATGGGCAGCGTAAAAGGATAAAAGGAGAAAGACAATGCAACCATCCATTTCAAGAGATCGCTTTATACAGATCAATATTGTTGTAAAAGACATTGAAAAGGCAGCTAAAGCGTGGTCCGAAATTTTGGGAATACCCGTGCCGGAAATCCGCTTAAATCACCTCGAGTCACACGAGCAGTTTCGCTACACTTATCGCGGTAATGAGACCCCTTGCGACCTAAAGGTGTGCAACATCGATATGGGCAATTTTGTACTGGAGCTGCATGAACCCGTTGGCGGCGACAGCTCCTTTCAGGAATATCTCGACCGGCATGGCAACGGAGTTCACCACATTGGCTTTGAAGTGGGCGACCAGCGCGACGAAGTGCTCGACGCCTTGAAAGAAATGGGCTTTGACACGCAGCGCACCGTGGGATACTACCCCGGAAGCAGCTGGACCATTGTAGACAGCGAAGATGAACTGGGCGTCAATCTGAATATCAAGCCCGTGAGGTAAGCGTATGAAATTTGGAGGAATGCTGTTAAGACCGTGGAATTCTCCAGAGGATTGGGCGAAGCAGGCGTTGGACATGGGATACACTGCTGTGTATTTCCCTGTAGATCACACTGCTCCGCTAAAGGAGATTGACGCCTATGTGGAAGCGTCAAAAGCCGCGGGGCTCACCATTGCCGAGGTAGGCGTATGGAATAACACGCTGGATACCAATCTCCATCAAAGAGAGCTTGCTATTGCCCACGCAATTCGGCAGTTGGAGCTGGCCGACTATGTCGGGGCAAACTGCTGCGTGAATATTGCGGGCAGCTATAACCCCACACAGTGGGATGGGCACCATCCGGACAATTTGACGCAACGCGCCTTTGACGAGATTGTAGAAGTCTCGCAACGCATTGTAGACGCCGTCAATCCCAAGCGCACCGCATATACATTGGAACCCATGCCATGGATGTATCCGGATTCCGCAGAGAGCTGTCTTAAGCTCATTCAGGCAATCGACCGCAAGGGTTTTGCCGCGCACCTCGACATGGTCAACGTAATATCCAGCCCCGCGCTGTTCTACCGCAATGGAGCGCTCATTGAAGAATGGTTTGAAACGCTGGGACCGTATATTCGTAGCTGCCACGCCAAGGATATTGTACTGGGCAATACGCTTACGGTACATTTGGATGAATGTCGACCCGGTTTGGGCGCATTGGATTATGTGACTTATTTGAAATGCATCGATCAGTTGGATGATCACGTCACGCTCATGCTGGAGCATATGACGGAAGAGGAAGACTATATCGAGGCAACCGCATATTTGAAAGCGCTTGCAACCGACATTGGCGTTTCACTTTAAGGAAATGCCAATGCAATGAGATGGTCGGAAAGCGATTGAGGTTCCAACAAGCGGATATGCAAAGTTCATATGTTTTCAGCGATGCATCCAATCATTGGAATCAACCAACGCTTTATTCAAAAACCATTTTCAAACAGGAGGACAAAGTATGCACTCGGAGTTTAAACCGCTCTTTCCAGAAAATTCTTTAGAGGGCTGGCATATTGTCCCGCGCGGTATTCGTATGTTGGAAAAGGATTCGCCCGAATATCGCAACGCGTGGGCGCATAAGGGACTTTGGAGCATTCAGGATGGAATTGTAGAAGGTCGACAGGATCCGCCCGGCTGCGGATTGGGGTCGTATCTCGTGAGCGACTCAACCTTTGGCGATTTTGAAATTGTTTACGAAGCCAAACCGGATTGGCCGGCGGATACGGGCGTATATCTCCGCGCTTCCGAAGATGGCTTTCTGGGCTATCAAGTACTCCTCGATTATCGAAAATCAGGAAATATCGGCGGATTCTATGGCAACGCGCTCGGCGGATTTCACGCCGTCAACTTTACTCTGGACGCGGATTTGGACGAAAACGGCATACCCGTACAACTCCGTCAGGAGGATCCGGAAAGCACCCTCGAGCCTCTGACTGCCGATAAACCCGCGCTGCTGCAATACAAAATTAGCGGTGAAGATTTTTTGAAAATTTGGAAGCTGAACGACTGGAATGAATTTCGCGTCGTCGTGAAGGGCTTTTTCCCCACGATCACCACATACATCAACGGCGTTAAAATCGCGGAAATTGATTTGGAAAAGGTCGATTCAACTCGTTTTGACCGCGACGCCGCGTCTGCTACGCAGGGGCGAGGACACATCGCTTTAGAGGTACACGATAACGACCCCGGGCTGGGCAAAGATCGCTGGGGAAAGGATTCCGCTTGCCGCTGGAGAAACTTCCGCATACGCGAATTATAACGGTTCATTGATCGGATGATACGAAGCCCTATAGAGCCTGAATCGTTTGTTCGTAATTCACAGCTATACAAAGTCATAACCACCCGTTGAACGGGTGGTTTGATCAAGCCCTATAAGGGCTTATCACTTGTGGTCGCCCTCTTAAGAGGGCATCGAATGATCTGACAACCACACTCTTATTACTGGCGGCCCCCTACTCGGGGGCTGTCTTTATTTAGCCTTTCTTCTCTGGCTCACCCGTAAACGGGTCAATAAGCTCTTTCATGCTTATTTGGTCGTTCATTATATCTTCCTGCAACTGATTCCTGATATATTCTTTTATTGCACCTTCATACTTGCCTACTGTATCCACATAGTATCCTCTGCACCAGAAATGCCGGTTCCCATATTTATACTTCAGATTTGCCTGCGGTACTTCGGTGCAAACACAATATGGTACTTGCATCTCCACTTACTATGTGATAAACTTCTTACGTCATCTTTCATGACTGAACCTCCGATTCTCCTTTCTGTGGTTGCCAGACCGCACTTAGTTTACCATAGGAGGTCCTTTCTTTCACTAAAGTTTTTTCTTTATTGACCCCCAGTTGAACTGGGGGATTTATAACGCCTATTCGGCTGCCATGGAAATACTGACAGTCCCCTACTTGGAGGCTGTCAGTATTTTCTTATCTTTTCTATCTACCCCTAAACGGTGCAATGCACATACCAAATACTGCACTAGGCTCAAGTGCGATAGTATTGCAACCAGCATAGGGATTTTTCTCGGGTCTTTCTTTACTGCGATTTGTATAGCTGCCAGAGCGCAGTTGCCACCGCGTAAAAAGCATTCTTTTTCTTTCAAGGCGTTCTTTATTGACCTTTTTCTATGGGGACGGGAATTTTATTCCTTATTCGGCAAATAAAAGAGGCTATTGCTCTTTGGTTTTTAGAACAACAGCCTCTGCTTTTCTTACGCCAGAATACGAATTCGAGAAACCGAATCACCCAATTGATTTAAGCGCGCTTCCAATTCTCCCGCTTCAATTCGCTTTGTTGCGCATACAAATTCATGATCGTCCTCGTTGCTCCAAACCTCTTCGACCATTCCTTCAAGCGCACGCTCCGCATCCGCCCTGTTTGCCGAAGGAACGCGCACACAATAGCGATCAGCATTCTGCGATTTGGGAAGCGGCGTAAGCACCTCGTTCGACCAGCGCACCGGTACCGTTTCACCCTGATGCGCGGCAGCTTCCAGCATATCCGCTACCACCGCGGAACCCGTGGGCAATTTTCCCGCACCACGACCATAGAGCATAACGTCATCCACCATGTTGCCATGCAGGAATACGCCGTTAAATACATCGTTGACCATTGCCAGCGGGTGAGTCTTCGGTACCAGATACGGCGCGGTGAGCACCTGCAGACCGGAATCTGCGCGCGCGCTTCTGCCCAGTAATTTGATGGTATAGCCCTTGCGGTGCGCCCAATCAAAATCGGAGGAAGTGATAGCAGATATACCCTCTACGGTGATATCATCGTAATGCACCGTTTTACCCGTCATGAGAGAAGACAGAATCGCGATCTTGCGACCGGTGTCGTGTCCCTCCACGTCCGCGGTGGGATTTCTTTCCGCGTAGCCCAACTCCTGCGCTTCCTTCAAAGTTTGCGCATAGTCCGCGCCAACGGCTTCCATTTTGCTCAATATGAAGTTGGTCGTGCCGTTCAGTATACCCAATATGGAGGTTACTCGCTCCTGTGAAAGGCTTTCAATCAGCGTGCGCAACAGCGGTATACCGCCCCCCACGCTCGCCTCAAACAGGTAACTGCAATGGTTCTTTCGCGCGATCTCAAGCAGCTCCGCGCCGTGCGCTTCGACCAATTCCTTGTTGGAGCTGCAAACGCTGATTCCCCGCTCCAACGCGCGCTTGGTAAACGTAAACGCTGGCTCCTTGCCGCCCATGGTCTCGCAAACTACGCGAATTTCCGGATCATTTAAAATAATATCGATATCATGCACCACACGATCGCGATAGGGACTATCTGGGAAGTCGCGAATATCGAGCACGTATTTGACCGCCATGCCTTCCGGAATGCGCTTTACAATTTCGCTCTGATTGCCTTCGATCACATCAACCACGCCGCCGCCAATATTGCCAAAGCCAAATACCGCAGTTTGGATCATAACTATTTCCTCCAATTTGAATTATACATCCGCCCACACGCCTTCAAACACCTTTTGCGCCGCGCCGGTCATCCACACGTGATCATTTTGATCCCAGCGAATCTGGAGCGTGCCGCCCGGCAAACGTACCTGCCCTTCCCGACCCAACAGTCCCAAACTCGCTGCCGCCACGAGTGAAGCGCACGCGCCTGTGCCACAGGCGAGGGTCTCTCCATCCCCGCGCTCCCACACGCGCACATCCAGACCATCGTCGCGTACGCGGCAAAACTCTATATTTGCCCCATGGGGGAAAACGGGATGCCGTTCGAGCAGAGGTCCCAGCCAGCGAAACTGTGCATCCTCCGGGTAGAGATCGAATGTGACCGCGTGGGGATTGCCCATAGACACGCAGAAAAAGCGCAACCGACGGTCCTCAATATCGATATCGAGAATATTATCCTCGCTCGCCACCGGAATGATCGCGGGTTCAACACACGGCACGCCCATATCCACCTCAATGCCTTCTTGCACAAAGCGTGCCGTCAGTACGCCAGCCAATGTATCTATGGTCATTTCCGGAGCGCTAACCGCGCCCTCATTGCGCAAAAACAGCGCCGCACAGCGAATGCCATTGCCGCACATCTCCGCCTCTCCGCCATCCGAATTAAATACGCGCATCCGCGCGTCCGCGCGTTCGGAAGGAAGCATCCATATGAGCCCGTCGCCGCCGATACCGTAGTGCCGGTCACAGATTCGGCGAGCGAGCGCATCCGGTTGATCGAGCGTTTCACCATTCAGTCCATTGAACATGATGAAGTCGTTCCCAATGCCCTGCATCTTGACAAAGCGCAAGAATCATTCCCCCTTCAATGCTGATGAAACAGCTTTGGGCGCAGCCGCTGCCGATAGAGCCCCATCATCACCGCCAGCATAACATCATACACTAGCATGGTAAAGTTCGCAACAACGATAAACACAATCAATCCGATTTTCGTCATTTCAGCGTATTCAGCCAATATCGCGGACATTCCGAACACATAATATGCCACAGCCAGCATCGCACCCGCCGCCAAATTGAACACCAGCAGCTTTAACAGCGTTCGCACGGGGATGAGTCGCACCCGATCCAGCCGTGCCTTGAGCACCGGATAGTAGCCCAGAAACGCAAACAACAGCGCCGCTTCCTTATCTGGCGAAAGCATGAGCGCCAACAGCGCAATGGCGACATAAGCGCCGAGCGCCCATTTTGCGCCAAACTCATAAAACACCGGCAGCAGAAGTACGCCCGCCAACGCAGGGCTTAAAAATGTCGCCGCGGGAATGACCCCGCCCAACAGCATGACCATCGCGCCAAGCGCCACCATCATGCTCGAAAGCGCCACGCGCCTACTCTGCTCCCTCATGCATTTGCTCCTTCAATCAACTACTTATGGTAGAGCCTGCTATTCTGATATGTGGGCTCGCAGGTAATATTCACACCCAAACGATTGAACACGCTGTCATCTACGTGCGATAGAATAACCGTAGAGTGCGCATCGCAGTTCTGCAGCTGTCCCAACATATCCATGGCGCGGTGAGCGTTCGAATCCGTTGCCGCGGAAATTGCCAGCGCAATGAGCACCTCGTCCGTGTGCAATCTGGGATTGCGATTGCCCATATGATCTACCTTTAAATGCTGAATGGGCGCGATAACCGTGGGCGAAATGAGCTTGACCTCGTCCGCAATGCCCGCCAAGGTTTTAAGCGCGTTCAACAGCGCAGCGGAGGACGCGCCCAGCAGCGCGGAGGTCTTGCCTGTAACCACCTGCCCATCCGGCAATTCGATCGCGGTCGCCGGTTCTCCCGTCGCCTCCGCCACCGCCAGCGCGGCGGGAACCGTTTTGCGAATGTTCAAATCAATGCCCAGCGTGCGCATGAGCAGCGTAAGCTTATCGATTTCTCCGCTTCCGGCGAGTCCCTGCCGCTGCAGACAAGCGGTCTTATAGTAACGCCGCACAACCTCCTGACGGGATGCCTCACGGCATACTTCGTCGTCTATAATGGCGTAACCCGCCATATTCACGCCCATATCGGTAGGACTCTTGTAGGGGCATTCATCATAAATACGGCTGAATATGGCACGAAGCACGGGGAATATTTCGATATCGCGGTTGTAATTCACCGTAGTTTCACCGTACGCTTCATAGTGGTAGGGATCGATCATATTCACATCGTTCAAGTCGGCTGTCGCCGCCTCATAGGCGATGTTGACGGGATGCTTGAGGGGCAGGTTCCATATTGGGAAGGTTTCAAACTTCGCGTAGCCCGCCTTAATACCACGCTGATGCTCGTGGTAAAGCTGCGAAAGACAGGTCGCCATTTTGCCGCTGCCCGGACCGGGCGCGGTCACAACCACCAGAGAGCGCGTGGTTTCGATATAATCGTTGCGCCCGTAACCTTCGGAAGATACAATGGTTTGCACATCCGCGGGGTAATTCGCAATGCGATACAGCCTGTAAACGCGCAACCCCAGCGCTTTCAGGCGCTTTTCAAACAGTTCTGCAGAAGGCTGCCCCGTATATTGCGTAAGCGCAATGCTGCCCACATACAGTCCGAAATCGCGAAACACATCTACCAAACGAATTACATCCGTATCGTAGGTAATACCCAAATCGCCGCGTCGCTTGCTCTTTTCAATATCATTGGCGTTAATGGCGATGACGATCTCCGCCTGATCCTTGAGCTGCAGGAGCATTTGAATTTTGTTGTCCGGCTGAAAGCCCGGCAGCACTCTGGAAGCGTGATAATCATCGAACAGCTTGCCCCCGAATTCCAGATACAGCTTGCCCCCAAATTGCGCAATTCTTTCCCGAATGCGCTGCGACTGCATCTGTATGTATTTCTCACTGTCAAAACCGATCCGATTCAAATCAAACCCCTCCCCTAACGCAATAAAAAGGGCACCTCGGGAGCGAAGCATCTCCAAAGTGCCCTTATCATTATATCGTAAGATGGATTGCGAATACAACGTATGCAGCATTAATTTTATCACAGCCGTTCGATCACCGAAGCATCGCGGTAACCCTTTTCGTACATGGAAAGAATGGCGGCGTGATCCTGCGTAAGGGTCTTCATTTGACCTATATCTTCGGGCGCGATAATCGTAACCTTCCCTTGTCGCTCCAATTCCAGCACGGCGCGCAGACTGCGATTATAGGTTTCGCTGCGCCGGCTCAACAGCTCCGCCGCCTTTGGATAGCGCCTGCGCAGCAGCCGCGCAAACCGGATATCGCGATTGGGTTTACGGAAACTGGATTTGGGGCGAGTCAACACCACTACTACGTGATCACAGCCCTGCGCAAAGGCGCGCGCATAGGGAATCGGATCGCTTATGCCGCCATCGAAACATGGAGTGCCATACACATTATAGGGCTTGCACGCCAGCGGCACGGCACAGGAGCCCTTGATGGGCGCATAATCATCCCTGCGCATGATCTCTTTGGAATAATACTCTGGAACGCCCAAAATCGCATTGGAGGCGACAATCTCCATGCGCGTGGGATTGCGCATCATGGCGTCGTAATCCAACGGGTCTTCTCCATTGGTTCCGCTCAGCGTGGTATATATGTAGTCGAGATCAATATATTCGCCTGTACGCCGGAAATTATTCCAGCTCATGTACTCCTTGCGGAAAGCGTATTCATTATAAAAGCGCAAATTGCGCCCGCGTTGACCGGCGAGAAACGACGCACCATTAGCGCTTCCCGCCGAAACACCGGCGAAATAATCAAACGAAACGCCATGATCCATACACCAGTCGAACACGCCCGCGCCGTACACACCGCGCGTACCGCCGCCCACGTCGATTACGCCGATCAAGATTTGGTCTCCTCCATTCTCGCCGCAAGGGCGATCACGTTTTCTAAGTACGTTCAGTATACCACAAGCGGAGCAAATTTCACCATAAACAAATTAAGTAAAATGACTAACTCGCATTCGAAGCAATAAATAGATCGCCCCCGATATTATCCATATCAGAGGCGATCTCAAACAATCATATCTGTTTAGATGATTCCTTGAAAGCGGAACGTGAAGCGCAGGGGCTTGCTCGCATCCACTAGGTATTCTTCATGCGTTCTCGCTCCCCAGCTATCGTCGCCCGCAACGCCCATCTGCCTGAGCGCGCAGCGCACAATGGTATTGTGCACCGGAGGCAATTCGTTGGCGTGAAGCGCATTTTCGATTTCATGCGGTGTATACGGCAGCGCGGAAAACTCCATACAGTCGGCGCTGAATCGAATGCCCCTGCCCTTGTAATCCGTCACCTCCGCCCAACGCACTCCGGTACGATTGCCGCACTCCTGCGGAACCAGATAGCGCGCCATATTATCGCGCACAGCGCGGCTGAATATGCCCAACCGCGCGCCTTCGCGGCGGTCGATATAGTTCTCATCCGGTCCCAAACCATAGTAGCGAACCTGATCGTAATCGGCATTCAAGCGGAAAAGCACGCCGAATTCAGGCATATCGCTCAAGCCTTCCACCGGATCATATTCCAGGGTCACTTCAATCGAGCCGCACGGATACACGGTATAGCGCATGGCACAGCGCGAAATTGGCGCGGTCGGCATGGCGTAGGTGTACGTAAGGCTCACAGAACCATCAGCATTCGTCTCTACAGGCACGCGAATATCGGGGAATCCCGCGCCCATATCCAACCGGTTCGTGGCGTACAAGCTTGCCAATTTCCATTGAGCATAGCGCTGGGGCATCATGTTACCGCGATCGTTATCAGTTGGCGCGCGCCAGAAGTTCGGCATAGGCGTATTGCGGATCAAGTCCAAACCGCCGTAATTATAATCGATGAGTCCCCCGCCCATTTTGCCAAACAACGCAGTGAAATTCGCTCCGTGGACGCCGATATTCGCAGAACCATTGACCACGCGCAGCGGCGCGTACGTTTGAACGCGAGCAGGCGCATCTACCCGATATACCCCTTGCGCAAACGCCACTTCATAACCGCGCTGCGCCCAGAGCGTATCGTCCTTCAAGCGGAACGAAAGCGTTACCGCATATTCTCCGCCACGTGTCTGGGGCGGGAACGGGTTGTCAATCGTTCCTTCGCTCATGGGCGGAATATCGATCTGTACGGGTTTTTCAGCTATCTTTACACCCTCGCGTTCCAGTATTGCCAAACAATCGAATGCCGCGGTAGAGATAAACATATTGCGGTTCAATACGCGAATGCGTTCCTTCCCTACCTCCGCAATGATATTCTGATAATTGTACTTGACCTCCTGCGCCTTCTCGGAGGGATCTCCGTTTCCATAAAGTATACCGTTTCCGCAGAAATTGCCATCGTGCGGCATTTCGCCATTATCGCCGCCATAGCGATATTCAACCTGCCCATAACGATCTACGCCGCGCACGGATTGGTCCAGATAGTCCCATATGAATCCGCCCTGATAAAGCGGTTCCTCATAGGCATACTCCGTATATTTGTGCATTGCGCCGTTGGAATTGCCCATGGAATGGGTATATTCGCACAGTATAAACGGCTTATCTCGTTTTTCCTGCAATATTTCGCGTATGCGGCTGACGGGCGTATACATCTGGCTGCGAATATCCGTAGTGTCCAGGTATCTCTCGTCATGATCCACGCCTTCGTAATGTACCGGGCGGGTATCATCCAATTCGCGGAAGCGCTGGCTCATTTCGTAAATCACGCTGCCGCCCATGGATTCGTTGCCACAGCTCCAAATCAGCACGCAGGCATGGTTTTTATCGCGCTGATACACGGAATTGACGCGATCGAGCAGAATATCCTTCCAATCCGCCCGATCCCCCGGCAACGCGAATTCAATGGGCTTTTCACCGAACATCACGCGGTTCCAAATGCCATGAGTCTCCATGTTGTTCTCGTCAATCACATAGAGCCCCAGCTCGTCGCACAAACGGTACAGCGCGGAAACGTTCGGATAGTGGCTGGTACGCACGGCATTGATATTGAGCCGCTTCATGGTGATGAGATCGCGGCGCAATTTTTCCTCGGGCACTGCGCGCCCGGTCTCGGCGCAGTAATCGTGACGGTTCACACCCTTGAAAACAATGCGCTTGCCGTTTAAATACATAATGCTGTTTTGAATTTCGAATCTGCGGAAACCAACCCGCTCGGATACGACCTCCTGCACCGCTCCCTCGGGAGTACACACTGTGAGCAGCAGGGTATACAAATTGGGCTGCTCGCTGCTCCACAATTTAGGATTGGATACATTAAGCGCAAACTCCACGTTCGCTTCGCCGCCAGACTGCGCGGTTTCAGCGACGGTCTTTTCCCCATCCATCAGCTTTGCAGAGAGCTTCCAGCCGTTCTGCGCTTCCAAGCGAACGCGCACGCCGAGCTTCGCCTCGTTAAACGCATCGTTCAAATCGGTGCGAATGCGCAAATCGGCAATATGCGCATTGGGCAGCGCGTAGAGGAATACATCGCGGTAGAGCCCTGAAAAGCGCATGAAGTCTTGATCCTCCAGCCAGCTTCCCGCGCTAAAGCGCACTACCTGACACGCGAGCTTATTCTCGCCATCGGTAAGGTACGGCGTCAATTCAAAATCGCTGGGGGTAAAGGTATCGGAGGAGAAACCTACGTAGTGCCCGTTGAGCCAAACCGCCACGCAGCTCTCCGCGCCCTGAAAGGATACGAATACCCGTTTGCCCTGCATATTCTGCGGCAGATAGAAATATTTCACATAGGAAGCCACGGGATTGAAACGCTCCGGAAGCTGACCGGGCTCCAAATCCTCATAACCATCCCATGGATACTGCATATTGCAGTATTGCGGATGTCCATAGCCCTCCATCTGGATATGCGCGGGCACGGCGATATCCTCCCAGCCTCTGCAATCAAAATCCGCCGCTTCAAAACCGGAAATGACCTGCCCTACATTCACGGCATGATGAAATTTCCACGCTCCGTTCAACGAATAGCGCAGGCTCGTCTCTCCAGCGGCACATTCTTCCACACTCGCATAGCAGACATGGTCCGAATGCGCGGGCACTCGATTTTCCGCGAAATAACCCGGGTCATGAATCTTCTTCAAGTCAAAGCTCATATGATTCGGTCGTCGAAATTCCAGACGACCTCCCTCCCATCCAACAAATTGAAACGGTTCATAGGAAAAAGCTGCAAGATACGCGAAGGCAAAGCTAATGCATTCAAAGCGCGATGTTTTGCGATAGCGCAATACAGCCATGGAACGCACGACCTATGCCCAAGAAAATTATAGCGTAGAACGCACAAAAATGGAAGATGCAGCGATACCATTTTACAGGCGATTTCACTCTCTATCCCTTTTGAGATATTACCCATATAATTGGTTCATTCGCCGATCTCGAATCCTATCGAGCTCTGCAAAACAGAAGGGGAACGACTACGCTCCCCTTCTTACGCTATGAAAACTATTTTACAGAACCCGCAATCGCCTCGGTAAAGCTCTTCTGCAGGAAGAAGAATATAATGACCGTGGGCAATGTGCAAATGGTCACCGCCGCCATAATCAAACCGTAGTCCAACACATATCCGCTCATCAGGTTGGAAATGAGCATGGGCATGGTGATGGATTCGTTGGTCTTGAAGATTATGCGAGGCCACAGGTAGGAGTTCCAGCTGTTCATGAATGTAACCGTAGCCGCCGCGGCGTACGTGGGGCGCATAGTAGGAATGAACATACGCACAAATATTTGCACCTCGTTCAAACCGTCAATGCGCGCCGCTTCTATGATCTCCTTCGGGAAGGAACGCGCGTTGCTGCGGAACAGCATAATCAAAAACGGCGTGGAAATGCTGGGCAATACGAAACCAATGTATTTATTCAGCATACCCATGGCGGAAAACATTTGGAACATGGGCACCATAATGGCGACAAAGGGAACCATCATCGAAAGCATCAATATCTTCATGACGGTATCCTTGCCCTTATCGTGGTATACTTCAAAGCCGTAACCCGCCACAGAACACACCGTAAGCGAAAGCAGAACGACCAGAATGGTATTGATAAATGAGTTCTTAAGCGCGGTAAATACCTTTTGTTGATCGAGCAAATTGGTAATGTTCTCCATCAAATGCCCGCCGGGCACCAGCTTGCCGCCCAGAATTTCCGGCGTAGTATTGAATGCGGAAACAAAGCACCAATACAGCGGAAATACCGAAATAAACGACATGACGATGAGGAACAGATAGATGAGCGCCTTCGAGCCATACTTGCGAAACGCGCCTTTACTCATCGCTTGTCACCCACTTTCATCTGAATTGCGGAAAGAATTGCCACAAACATTAGAATGACGAACGACATTTCCGCCGCATAGCCAAAGTTAGGGCTGGTGACGAAGGTAGTGTTGTAAATGTAGTGCGACATGGTAATAGAGGCGTTTGCCGGACCGCCGTTGGTCAGGTTGACGGATTCATCGTACAGCTGCAGGGTTCCGTTGGTAGACATAATGGCGGTAACCAATATGACCGGCTTAAGCAGCGGCATGGTGATTTTTGTAAGCTGCGTAAGCGGACCCGCGCCGTCGATGCGCGCCGCCTCGTAAATGGAATAATCAATGCTTTGCATTGCCGAAAGGTAGAATACCATATTGTACCCCGTCCAACGCCAGATCAACGCGATGATGATTACCGTCTTCGCTCCGGTAGGGTCGTTCATCCAGTTAATGGGTTCGCTGATTAGGCGGAGATTCAACAAAATGGCATTCACAAAGCCATCGTAGGCAAACAGCGTGCGGAATATAATCGAGTAAGATACCAGCGCGGTAGCGCAGGGCAGGAATATGCAGGTGCGGAAAATACCCTTAAAACGAATATCCTTGCGGTTGAGCAGTGACGCGAATATAAGCGCCAGCACCAGCATGATCGGCACCTGAATGATCAGGTAGGTAAACGTATTCTTGAGCGATTGGATGAATACGGTATCCATCGTCATTCGCTGATAGTTGCGCCAAAGCGGATCGGAAAACTCCAACGCGGTGGGCTTGCCGCGCATTAACGAAACCACGAATGCGCGCACCATCGGATAGAAGCTCATCCAAATAATCAACAGACTTGCCGGCAGCAGGAATATCCAACCCGTAAGGTTCTGCTTCTGCTGCAGCGTCAGGTGCCGCTTCGACTGCCCCTTTTCCTGATTGGTCATATTTTCACCTCGCTAAACTTGAAGAGCGCATATCATTCGCTCTTATGGCACAACTGCCGCTTCGGAACACCGAAGCGGCAGCGCGCCTTCAGTTTAATGGACTGAATGAAAGGGAATGGGTCTGAATTAGAAATCCATTGCGAACTCTACGGTGTTCTGCGCATTCTCAAGCTCAGCCTGAATATCCGCGCCGTTCAGAATGTTGGTCTGAGCGGTCGCCAGAGCGTCGCGCGCATCGTAGTAGTAGGGGCTGGAAACGACCGGAGGAACATGCTCGCCGTACTCGATGATATCCGCGAACACGGGGGTGCCCATGAACTCGTTCACATCGGTATAGTTGGAGCCTTCCTTCGCGGGATTGTAGGAAGCAATCGCGGAGGTGGTGGGCAGAATCTCATTGTAGAAGTCTACATTGCGATACGCCTGCATGAAGTCCACCGCCAGATCAATATCGGTGCCCTGAGTGATGGCCCAAGAGGAACCGCCATTGCTGGAATAGTTGGTTGCGCCGTCTACGCCAACCAGAGAAGGAATATTCGCCATGCCCCACTTGCCAGCCTGATCGGTCAGGGACATTACGGAAGCCAGAATCCAGCAGCCGTTGAAGGTGCCCACTACGGACTCGTTGGACATGGTGCCGATGTACTCGTCCCAAGAGTTGACCTCTACCAGAACGCCTTCCCTCACGAGGGTGAGATATACATCCAACGCAGCCTTGAGCTGGTCATTGTCCTTGAGGTTCACAGAACCGTCCTCGTTGAACATGGAAGCGCCGCAGCTCTTCAGAATGATGACGGTCCAGTCGCTGGAGCCCGCCTGCGCGGAGAACAGCGGCAAGCCGGTCTTCTCTTTTACATCCTTGCCGATCTCAATGGCGCGATCCCAAGTGATGTCGTTCATGTCGTCAATCGTATAACCGGCCTGCTCCAGCACGTCGGTACGATAGGCGGCAACGGCGGTACCCGCATCGAACGGAATGCCATAGTGGTGACCATCAACGATGGAGAAGGAAGACTTACCTTCCGCAAAATCGGTGAAATCGTACAGGTCGGTCAGATCGGTGAAAACCTCGGGATAGTTGGCAACCAGCTTCTGATAGGAGTTGTCCTGATACAGAATGATATCCGCCAAAGTGGACAGATCGCCAGCGGTCGCCGCCTGCACCACAGAGGTCTCGATATCGCCGGAACCGGTGGAATTCACGACTTCAATCTCTACATCGGGATGTTCTTCCTGATACATCTTCTTCGCAACTTCCATTGCCGCCACGTTAAAATTAACGTCCCAGCACCAGATGGTCAGCTTGCCGTCTTCCGCGGCGAACGCCATGGAACTCATGGAGATCGCGAGCGCCAAAATCAGCAGCATCGAAAGGAATTTTTTCATAGGTTGTGCCCCCCCTTTGTTATTTACGGAACGTTTTGCTCCGCTACACAACAATAAGATAACACACACCCATTCCATTGTATGCTCATTTTCGATTCATTTAGTATTATTTTCGATTCTATTTTGTGGAATGTGTAGTAATTATTAAGCCCACTCCGCGATTATACAATCATAAACAACCACAAATGTTAATTTGTAGGCGTTTATTTCTGCGACTGCGCGCGTTTTCGCCACTCGCCGGGTGAAAGACCCACATAGCGCATGAAGTTTCGATTATAGGTCGCGATCGAGGCAAACCCGCACAGTCCGGCGATGCTTAAAACCGTTTCATTGGTAGTATACAAAAGGTACACCGAGCGATTCACCCGATACCGATTGAGGTATTCCATGGGCGGTATTCCCATTATCCGCTCAAACACCTTGCGAAAGTAGCTTTCCGACATGGCGCATACCGAAGCCAGTTCGCCAATGCGCATATCCTGCGCATAATTGCGCGAAATAAACTGCAGCGCGGGTTCCACCGCCTTTCTGGAGGGCGCGGAAAGAAGGGCTCCCCTGTGCGTTTCCGGAGGCGAGGATAGAATTCGAGCGAGGAGCACGCGCGCCAGCGCCTCCATTTCAAAGCCATCCGTCGCACCACGTAGGTCATACGCGCGAAAAAGATCGTCAATTGCGCGGTGCACATCCTCCAGCGGTCGTCCTGCGTCTAGCAATACCCCCCCGAGTATCTGGCGGAGCATGGCGCTGAGCGCGCCTTGACTGCGCAGAGGCGTATCGCGCAGGTATTGCTCCTCATTGATCAGCACATAGCGCCAACGGGTCAGCGGCTCTCCCCTGTTCTGCTGCGCATGGGGCACGTTCTTCGGTACCACAATGACCGTACCTTCTGAAAACGTCCACATTCGATCCCCTATGGCGATCTCTCCCGCGCCGTACATACACATACCGATCTCCATGCAATTATGCACGTGCTGCGCGTCCTGCACATAAGGCGGATACCACGGGTTGTCCAGCAATCCCACCAGCGTATTGCCCGCGCTCAAATCGTAATTGCGCACCTGCGTATTGGGCTCCGCCAAACCCGTACGGGATGGCTGGAACCAATCAACGGATTTCATCTTCAAACCCTTTCACCGCGTTGGGCACAATGCGACGCATATGGGCGCGAAGCTCCGCCGACGGTTCAAAGAATACCTTGAGCTGACGGTTCGCGTCGTCCCCAATGCCCTCTAAAAACATAACCGCGCATACGCGGTTGGGCGTATGGCTGGTCAAATCGTAGGTCACGCGTCTGGGCGAGAGCTTCGCCGTCGCCTGTTCCTCGCCATTCAACAGAGGCGAGCCCTCAGGGGCGCATATGCGCACACGCTTTAAATCAAACTGGGCAAATTCTTCTCTCTTCGGGCGAGATACAAAACCGGATATACGCTGCACCCTCAATTTCGTTCCCTCGGTAACGTAGTGAAACGTCACCCGCGCAACGCCCATAAAGTACCACGCGAATACCAGCGTTCCCACCGATAAAATGCCCCACAGCAGCCCCGCATACGTCCCAATGAGCGCAAATACAATTACTGCAAAGTATAAAAGCGCTTGAATCACGCGCACATTGGATGGAATATACCGCTGTACGCTCTGATTGAGCCTTACATCCTCCACGCGTTCCATATACAAATCTCCCAATGCGATGCGCAGCGGGTCGGGAAAAGCAATCCCGACCCGCTGAAGCATGACCCATGATTTAGATATCCAACAGATCGCTGTATGCCCGCAACGCTCCGTCCGTATCGTGTGCGAGCACGCGCTTTGCCAGCACCTTGCCCAGCTGCACGCCCTCCTGATCGAAGCTATTTACATTCCAAATAAAGCCTTGGAACATGACCTTATTCTCAAAATGCGCCAGCAGAGCGCCGAGCGCCTCAGGCGTAAGCTGATCGCCGATAATAATGCTGGAAGGGCGCTGACCCGCAAAGCTCTTGTTGGGATTCTCATCGTCCTTACCGCAGGCAAACGCCATAATTTGCGCCGCCACATTGGCGCACAGCTTCTGCTGACTGGTACTGCCCTGAATATCCACATCCATGCCCGCCTGATTGCGCTTGAAGCCCACGAACTGCAGCGGAATAATATCCGTACCCTGATGCAGAAGCTGATAGAAGGAATGCTGACCGTTGGTACCGGGTTCGCCGAAGATTACGGGACCGGTAGCATAGTTCACCGGCTCGCCGAAGCGATTGACCGACTTGCCGTTGGATTCCATATCGAGCTGCTGCAGGTGCGCCGGAAAGCGGCTGAGCGCCTGCGAATAGGGAAGCACCGCCGTAGCGGGATACCCCAACACGTTGCGCTCGTATACGCCGATGAGCGCGTCCAGCATGGCGGGATTCTTGAGCGGATCCGCTTCCTTCGCCAAGGCATCCGCCTGCGCGGCGCCATTCAGGAAGCGCTCGAACACATCCGCACCGAACGCGAGGCTGAGCACCGCACCTCCTACGCAGGAGGTCGAAGAATAGCGTCCGCCAATGAAATCATCCATGAAGAACGCGGCGAGGTAATCGCTGCTGGAAGCCAGCGGCGAGGTCTCGCTGGTCACGGCGACCATATGCTTGGAGGGATCGAGCCCCGCTCCACGCAGCGCGTCCTTGACAAACGCCTCATTGGTCAGCGTTTCGAGAGTAGTTCCGGACTTGGATACCAGCACAAACAACGCGCGCGATACGTCTATCCCCTTCAGCACGCTCGCCGCGTCGTCCGGATCCACGTTGCTAATGAATCGGGCTTCCATGTGGAAGGTACCGACCTGCTTCGCCCAATTTTCCAGCGCCAGATACATGGCTCTGGGACCCAGATCGCTGCCGCCAATGCCAATTTGCACCACGGTAGTAAACTTTTCGCCCGCCGCGTTCACGATCTCACCGGAATGCACCTTTGCCGCGAATTCGGCGACCTTTTTCTGCTGTGCCACATAGAATTCACGCTTATTTACGCCGTCGGCAATCACGTCGCCGCCCTGCTGACCGCGCGTGAGCTGATGCAGTACGCGGCGCTTTTCACCGGTATTGATGATCTCGCCGTTCAGCAGCAGGCTATACTTATCCGCCAGCTGCGCCTCTTTCGCCAGAGCGACGAGCGTGGAAAGCACTTCGTCGTTCACCGCCTTAGCGGCGTAGTTGTAAGTCAACCCGCCCGCCATCGGCACAGAATA
>JAFUAR010000391.1 GCA_017460585.1 Clostridia bacterium | reverse complement strand
GATTCCCGCGCATACCGCACCGTTTCGAGGGGATGTGCCATAGGAATTTGAATGATTGTATGCTCCTTAATATAGCTTATGATCCGTGCGGTCACTTCGGTTAGAATTTCTCGTTTCCGTTCACATTCCAGATACATTTCGAAATCGCCCGCGCCGGTCGCCCTGTAGTTGCACATGACCAATGTAAAGTGTTCGTCGTCGCCCACCGGCTGTCCATTGCGCGTCAGACGCGCCACGCGTGTGCCTGCGGGTTTGGCAAGGTCGAAGCAATACTCTATGCCGCTGAAATAGTCGTAATTGAAGTGCGCTTCCTTGGGTTCCAAAAACGCGGAGGCGATGCGCACTTCCCCATCCTTCGCCACGTCGAAATAGCGCGCGCACTGCTCCAGCGCCGCGCGCAGCACGCGTCCTGTGACCTCTAGCTCCACCAGTGTATTGGAATAAATATAGCTCGCCACTACGTCGCGCACAGTCACGCTGCTGTCAAACCCGCGTAGTTCGTTTGGCAGCGCCGCACAGGAAATATCCGCGCCGCTCGCCCAAAGCTGCACCTCGTTGAAAAAATCAGCAATGGGCGAACCGTTCAGCGCCATGGTCAGCTTATCCTCTGGCCATATCGCTTCGCTCAAATGCCCAATCGGCTCGTCCAACCATCGCTCCAGACGCTCGCGCAGCGCCGTCTGCACCGCCGTCATAGGCGGATTCGCATAGGAAGGCACCAATTCCGAGTGGAATGCTCCCGCAGAATCCAGCGTAACCTTCACCGCGTGGGTCGCGTTGCACGGCGTTTGCACAATATGCGTACCGTGCCATTGCTTTTCAACCATAGCGATGTGCTGGTGCCCCGTGAGCAGCAGATCAAACGGCAACTCCTCGCACAATTTGCAGGCGATATTCTCGTTTGTCTGCGACAGCAGCCTGCCCGTGCTGAGATCGCGCTCCACGCCGCCGTGGTATATGCCTACCAGAATATCCACGCCCGCGCTTTGAAGCGCCTCCACCGCCGCTCTCGCCGCGGGCAACGGATCGCTCACACTCAGGCGCGTCAAATTCTCCGACTTTTCCCACACGTTGACCCAGTCGGTCACTATGCCCACCAAGCCCACTCGTAAACCATTTTCCAGCGTATGCACAGCGTATGGCGCAATGGGCAATTCCCTACGCGCATCGGTCACATTGGCGCAAAGGCACATCGCGTTCAGCGCGTTCAGGTGCTCGCCCAGCCACTCGGGACCACAGTTGAAGTCGTGGTTTCCCAGCGTTACATAATCGTAGCCCAACGCATTCATCGCGTCGGCAATGGGCAAACGTTCGCCCATCCGTCGGCAATATACCACCAGCGGCGAACCCTGTATGGTATCGCCGCCGTCAATCACCAGCGTGTCGCCATCCTTGGGAAAGCGAAGGCCGAGGAGCCCAATATCCTTGGGCTCCCGGCTTGCAAAATTCGTATCAAAAAGGTAGCCGTGCGTGTCGCTCGTAAACCATATGGTCAATCGATTCATTTGTTCACCTGTTACCCGCGCGCAAGGCGATTGCGCACTTTGGTCGAGAAAATTTCTATAAATATCATCAGCACCACCATGCCGAACAGGTACGCGCCCACCATGCTCCAACGCGAAGAATTCATGCACTGAATCAGCGCCGCGCCAATGCCGCCCGCGCCCACTATACCCAGCGTGGTCGCATCCTTCACGTTAATATCGAAGCGGTAAATCACCGTAGAAATAAAGTTCGGTATAATCTGTGGCAGCATACCGTAGCGGATCTTCTGAAAGCCGTTGCAGCCCGCGGCGTCCAAACTCTCCAGAATGCGCGTATCCACATCCTCTATGGCGTTGATGTACATTTTGCAAATCATGCCAATGGAGCACACCGATTCCGTCACCACGCCGCAGAACGCGTTGGGGCCCGTTACGCGAATCCATACCAGCGCCCATACCAAACTAGGAATGGTACGAATGCCCAGAATCAACGCGCGGAAAATAACGGACACCCACTTGGGCACAATCTTATCGCACGCCAAAAAGCTGAACGGAATCGCGAGTATACCGCCGATCAGCGTACCCAGCACCGCGATGGCGACCGTTTGCAGCAGCTGATAGGGTACGCCTTCGCTGGTCAGGTTGAACAGCAGGCTCGTATCTGGATGAATCAAACCGTTGCCAATACCCTTGGCAATCTCGATTCCCTTGGAGCCCATCCCCTTGTAATTGACCGCGCTGCCGCTCCAACCGAGCAGCACTACGATAATCAGCACAATAAGCGTATAGAGCCACCACAGCCTCGGTCTCGCGGCGTACGCCTCTTCGATCGTCAGGGGGCGATCGGAATTCAATAATGATTTGGTTTTTGCCATGTCGCTCTCCCCCTTAGCTCAGCTTCTTGCGCAAGTATTCGCTGGTATTCTCTATAATGAACACCACCACGAACAGCGCCAGCAGTATCGCACCGAGACTTTCGTAATCGCGCCAGCCGATCACTTCGTTAATCAATATTCCCAGACCACCTGCGCCTACGTAGCCCAATATCGCCGCCGCGCGAATGTTCATTTCCAAACTGTACAGGCAGTACGACAGGTACGTGGGCAGAATCTGCGGCATACAGGCTGACCAGAACGATTGGAACTTATTCGCGCCGAAGCTTTCCGTCGCCTCAAAAGCGCCCATGTCGATCGTCTCAATGGATTCGTACATCATCTTCGCCACAATGCCAAACGTGAACACAATAATGGCGACGGTACCCGCGTAGGTACCCAGACCGAAGATCAACGAGGCAAACTTCGCGATGATGAGCGTGGGCAGCGTGCGAATGATCATGAGCACGATACGCAGCGCCCAAACCACCACCTTGTTGCGGTTGATATTGGTCGAAGACAGTACGGCGATGGGCAGCGCCAGCGTCGCGCCGATCATGGAACCCATAATGGACATCTTGATGGTATCCAATAGAGCGTTAAAGAGCTTAATGGTGTTGGCGTGATCCGCCTCCACCCAGAAGCCGCGGAAGTAGCTCCAGTCCGGATGGAATATACGGCTTAATATATATCCCAGCTGATACCCGCGATCGATCAAAGTTTTAAAGTCAAACCCCGTCATGCGCGCGGAGATGAACACAATGGCAATCACGAGTACCGCGATAAACGGCGTGCGCGATACCGGCTTTTCCACCGTGTGCCCGTTGGGCAGCGTAACGATGTTCGGCTTAAATATGCGGTCAAACAGCGCCGGTTTCACCGTGAGCTCCGCGTTTTGATTCGTCTTCATGGCGCAAACCTCACTTTTCCGACGTGGGGATCGCCGCGCCATTGTAGATTTGATCCAGTATATCCTGCGTCACGGTCGTCGTCGGACCGTCGTATACCACTTCGCCCGCGCGAATGCCGATCACGCGGCTGCAATAACGCAGCGCAAGATCCACATGGTGAATGTTGATCAACACCGTAATGTTCATATCCTCATTGATGCGTTTAAAGTCGCTCATGACCTGATTGGCGGTCACGGGGTCCAGAGCCGCAACAGGCTCATCCGCCAATATAATAGTGGGCTGCTGGTTCAAGGTGCGCGCCAGAGATACGCGCTGCTGCTGTACGCCGGAAAGCTGGTCGCAGCGGGTATACGCCTTGTCCAATATACCCACCTTATCCAGTGCCTCCAACGACTGCAGCTTCTGCTTTTTGTCAAACAATCCGAACAGGACGCGG
>JAFUAR010000390.1 GCA_017460585.1 Clostridia bacterium | reverse complement strand
TCCGAATGGCCTAGCTTGGTTTTGGTCTGTCCCTCAAACTGGGGCTCCACCAGCTTTACGGAGATGATCGCCGCTAGACCCTCGCGCACGTCTTCTCCCGTCAGGTTCTGATCGCTCGCCTTAATCGCGCCGCTCTTTCGCCCGTAGTCGTTAATTACGCGGGTGAGCGCGTTGCGGAAGCCTGCCAAATGCGTACCGCCCTCCGGCGTATGAATATTGTTGGCGAAGGAAAACACATTTTCGGTGAAGCCGTCGTTCCACTGCAGCGCGACTTCCACGGTGGAACCGTTTTTATAGCCCTCGATGTAAATAGGATCCTTGAACAGGGGTTCCTTATTTTTGTTCAAATACTCCACGAAGGAAACAATGCCGCCTTCGTAATGATAGGTACGCTCCAGCACGGGATCTACGCGCTCATCCGTAAGGGTGATGCGCACGCCCTTATTCAAAAACGCCATCTCGCGAAAGCGGGTTTTGAGCGTATCGAAGCTGAAATTGCCCGTTTCAAATATGCCGGGTTCGGGCGTCTCGCCCGTCTTTACATCGGGCCAGAAGGTAATGGTAGTGCCCGTACGGTCGGTATCGCCCACCACCTTCAAATCGTATAAAATTTTGCCGCGTTCGTATTCCTGCTGATAAATTTTACCATCCTGATATACGTTGACCTGCAAATGGCTGGACAGCGCGTTTACCACCGATGCGCCGACGCCGTGCAAACCGCCGGAAACCTTATAGCCCTCGCCGCCGAATTTGCCGCCGGCGTGCAGCACGGTCAAGCATACCTCTACCGCGGGACGCCCGACCTTGGGGTGAATGCCCACGGGGAAGCCGCGCCCGTTATCTTGCACGGTCACGGAGCCGTCCGGATGCAATGTGACCAAAATGGTATCGCAAAAGCCCGCGAGCGCCTCGTCTATGGCGTTATCGACGATCTCGTACACCAAATGGTGCAAACCCCGCTCGTCGGTAGAGCCAATATACATACCCTGGCGGCGGCGTACCGCTTCTAAACCCTCGAGTACCTGTATTTGGCTTTCATCATAATGGTTTTCGTGACTCATGGTTATACCTCGTATTTTACATCCCAGAAGGATGAAGATGGAAATTTTCCCTACTATAATATTATACCTCTTTGGGAACCCCGAATCAACGAATTTTGCTTGTATATAGAGTTAAGGGAATCGGCACATGGCGACCATACCGCCACGCGCCGATTCCCGAATTGGTTTTTCCCTATGATTGTTCTGACTCAATCCGAGCCGATATCCACTCCGCCACCGTCTGGGAGGCGCGACCCGTTTCGCACACGCCGTAAAAGCGGCGCACAGCTTCGTTTCGCGTTTGAACGGCATCCATCTGTTCCAGCAGCGCAAGCAGCGCATGGGGCGTCTCCGCGCGAGCATACGGACAGGTTTGAAGGTCGAAATACAGCTCCCGATCCTGCTGAATAAACTTCTCAAAATCCGGCTGATACAAAATGACCGGTCGATCGGTCAAAATAAAATCGCCCGCGCAAGAGCTGTAATCCGTAATCAACAAATCCGCGCTCAACAGCAAATCGGTCATTTCCGGATAATCGGACAAATCCGCGACTTCCGCGCCGAGCGCGCACATTCCGCGATTCAAATCGTGCGCGCGCACGATCATACGCCACCGCTCCCCCGTCGCCCGTTCCAGCGCGTCCAGCGCCTCTTGCGCGGGCAGATTCATGGGCTGTGTGCCGCCAACCGTCGCCTCGCGAAACGTCGGCGCGTAGAGCAATATCTTCGCGTCGGAAGCGATGCCTACCCGACGTCGCGCCTCCAATCTCGCCTTAGGCGTGGCGTTCACCAGCGCATCGTTGCGCGGCATACCGACCTTCAACACCTCTCCGGCATAGCGAAACGCAGAGCGGTACAGCTTCTCCCCAAAATCGCTGCCCGCAACCGCCAAATCCATCTGCGCGCCATCTGGAAAATCACCTTCCGGCTGCAGATCGTAGAGCATTTTCTTAAATCCGCGGTCGCCGTGCCACGTTTGCACGTAGAGCTGACCCCTACTCTTGCGCATATACGCCGGACGGTTGAAATTGTCCACCACACAGCGCGCCGTGGCGATTTCCCGCAATGCCGCCAACGTGTGCGGACGCACTGCGCGCACACCCTGCGGCAAACGAACGCTTCCCCGCACCTGCCACACGATATCGATATCCGGTCGCAGCGCCTGCAGCGCTTCGCTGACGGCGCGGGGGCTGTCGGAATACGCCTTTCCCTTGAAGCTGGAAAAGAACACCTTGCGCTGCGCCGTGCCACTGCGCGAGGCTTGGCGCATATAAGCGCGCCCCAGCACCTTTCGCACGGCGATCAATCCAGCGTACAGCGGACGAATGCGCTTCCAATTCACGGCTGCTCCTCCCCGCCCCTCACGAGGTAGGCGCGTATATTATGGTCGGAATGTTGGTTCATACAATCTGGCGGCGTCATATAATCGCCGTAGAGTCGGGTAAGGTAGGTATCGTAATCGCCGGGCGCGGGATACGTCGCCCCCTCAAAGCGCACCATTGTGCAATCTGTGAATACCGATTTTGGCATCCGTTCACGCTCGCCGTAATGCGTAATTACAGAAACGCCCGCGTATTGACTCCCTTCATATCCCTGACGCGCGGCGAGACGATCAATGCTGCGCGCCCATGCGGCGGAAGACCGAACGCGGCTCACCACGCCCAGCGCTTTTTTCATGACCTGCAGGCGTTCATCTTCAAACAACGCCTTGCGGCGCGAGCACTTGAGCATGATATCCAGCGCGCGAACGCGGCGAAAGTATAGTTTGGAGCGTATGGGCGAAGAAGGAATACCATCTATGGGAAATATATCCAAAAACAGCGTTTCGGTATAGATGCGCTGCGTTCTGCTGGGGCGCATACGCGTATTCAAATCCCAAATGCGAATCCAAGGCATGGCGTAACCCTCGTTGACGCGAGGATGCGCCAGCCGATAGCCCTCGCCAAGCAGCCCGGGCGCCACCTGCAGGAAGCGCTCAAAATCGGGGCGCGGCATCATGGTATCGATATCGTCGTCCCAAGGAATGAAACCCTGATGGCGCACCGCCCCAAGCAGCGTTCCGCCCGATAGAAAGTAACGTATGCCCTGCGAGGCGCAAATGGCGTCCACCTGACGGAGCATATTCAGGCAGCGCAGTTGAATATCTCGAAGGGAAAGCGGTTCCTGCGTCATGGCGTTTTCTCCCCGCTCGAGCAATGCATTAATGCCTCATAATCGGCGCGCTTCATGGTGACGTAGTGAAGGTGCGGCTTACGCTCTTCGGGCGGCGGAGGAGTCATATAATCGCCGTAAATACCCGCGAGGTATTCGCGCCAGCAGGACATGGTTTCTAAAATTCTCCCCTCAAATACAATGCGTTCCGAGCGTTCAAACGCCGCCTTCGGCATAGCTTCGCCCGCTCCATAGCGCCCCGCGGTCACGCAGCCCACGGTTTGACAGTCTTCATACGCATGGCTCCTGCCCAGCTTATCGATACGGCGCGCCCAGCCCTCTGCGCCGAACAGCATCGCGACCGCCCATGGGCGAAAGTTATTCCAAACCATCAATTTTCTAGAGCCGGTAAAGGGCTTCCAAAATGCGGCGTAATTATACCGATTTAGGCGAGTACGCCGCCTGTACAGCCGCGCGATGCGCCCTGGATCATCCGGCAAACCGTCCACCGGAAGTATGTCGATCCACACGTATGGACCAGATTCAGGCAGCCGATATTTGCGCTGCACCGGCGCGAGCGTATCGTACAAGCGCGCAAACGGGCGCTTAAAACCACCGTTTTCCAAACAGGCGAACTGCGTGTTGGGTGCGATCGAAGCGCGCTTGGTGAGCTCCACCAAGCGATCATAATCCGGTCGGCTCATGAATAGGTCCAGATCGTCGTCCCACGGAATGAAACCACCGTGGCGCACCGCGCCCAGCAGCGTCCCCCCGCACAGATAGAAGCGAAGCCCATGCGCCGCGCAAAACGCGGAAAACGCATCCAACAGGCGCAGACAGACCATGTGGATATCGCGAATGGAGAGCACCACCTCGTCCGCTTGGGCGGGATGCTCGGGAAAAACGCGCTTCGCCAATAGAGCTACCTCCATAATCCAAACCTATTTTAACGCGCCAAAACAGTGCGTTTCCGCTAGAAATTATAGCATATTTACAAACGCCGGTCAACGGACGAGGATGGCGCGAAAATGGCGAGTGAGCGCGTTTTTTCAAAGACCATCTTGAAAAAAATATGCTCCTGCGCTACACTGGTGCACAGGTGTAATAAACATTGGGAGCAGTCAATTTAATCTGTCAGAGAACAATATGGATAATATGCCAATTTTGCTGGCAAAAAGCCTTCAAGCAGACCGCCTTGGAACACGCTATGTCTGCTTCAGAACCAATTCAGAAATGCCTCAATGAATAATGGGAGAAAAATCCATGAATTATCAGGATATCAATGCAGCAACCATTGACCGCTGGATTGAAAATGGATGGGAGTGGGGAAAACCAATTTGCCACGAGGAATATGTCCAAGCGACGCAAGGGATTTGGGATGTCCTGCTGACTCCTACCAAAAAAGTGCCCCACGAGTGGTTTGGCGAACTAGCGGGAAAGAAAATTCTTGGTCTGGCAAGCGGAGGCGGGCAGCAAATGCCGATTTTTGCCGCGCTTGGGGCGAATTGCACCGTCTTAGACTATTCTGTGAAGCAGCTTGAAAGTGAACGGTATGTCGCTGAACGGGAGGGCTATGACATTCAGATCATCCGCGGAGACATGACGAAAGCATTGCCCTTTGAAGATGAATCGTTTGATCTAATTTTCCACCCCGTATCCAACTGCTACGTAAAAGATGTAAAAAGCATCTGGAAGGAATGCTGGCGAATTCTAAAAAAGGGCGGCTTGCTTCTATGCGGAGTCGACCATTATATCAATTACATTGTCGATGAGAATGAGCGAGAGATCATCAACCGCTTGCCATTTGACCCGACCGAAAACGAAGAATATAGAAAACAGCTTGAAAAAGACGATGCCGGAATGCAATTTTCACATACGCTCGAAGAGCAGATCAACGGACAGCTTGAGGCCGGTTTTACGCTTTTGAACCTCTACGAGGATACAAACGGAGAAGGGCGTCTGCATGATCTGAACATACCGACCTTCCTAGCGATGCGATCGAGAAAAATGGATTCATCCGCTCCAGTTGGAATAGAATGAATGTGCATTTCCACGACGCTCCAACGCATAGGCTATAGGCGAATAAGCTTGAAGATATAGCGGATGATCGGCGGCGGGCGAAATAATAAATCGGTATATGTGGAGGTATTGCATGGAGTTTAGAAAGATATTTGATACGATTCCAGAGCAATTTGACCGATATAGACCAAGATACAGCGAGGAATTATTTCAATACTTAATTCACTATGCAGAGATTGGTCCAAACAAGAAAGTCTTAGAAATTGGATCGGGAACCGGACAAGCTACAGATCCGATTCTGCAAACCGGATGTGATTATCATGCCATTGAAATTGGGGAGCACTTATGCGAGAAGATGAAGGAAAAATACGACCAATTCCCTAACTTCCATATTGTGAATGATGATTTTATCACCCATGACTTTGGATCGCACAGATTTGATTTGATCTATTCTGCGGCGACCATTCAATGGATTCCGGAAAATGTAGCATTTTCTAAAACATTCGAATTGTTGAAGCAGGGCGGATTTCTGGTCATGATGCTGACAAGAACAGATTACAAAACGCCAAATGAAGAGCTATATGCAAAAATCCAGAAGCTGTACGATCAATACTTTAAGCCAGATATTCCGTATACGCATGGCAGCTTCAAATATGAAAACGCACTGAACTATGGATATATAGATTTCAAAAGGCTCGATTTCCACGGAAAACGTGAAATGAACCCCGATGAGTATGTTGCATTTTGCGGAACCCATTGTGATCATATCGCGATACCAGAGCCATATAAGACATTATTCTTTGAAGGGCTCAGAGATGTGGTCGCTAATAATGGGGGCAAAGTGATTTTTGAGGATACGTATATTCTGTATCTTGCAAAGAAACCATAAGGCATATCGGATATAAATCTTCTAAATTCCAGTTGCCAGCAACGAATTGTGTATTCCATCGCTGTTTTAGTGTGTGATATACAACGATCAAGGTTGCCGAAAGCTTTGCGTAAACAAGTCCATGACAAAAAAAGCGCAAGGCAGCGGGCATCAGTACAAACGTACCTAGCAAACACGGAAAAGGCAAATCCGTCGCACAGGTGAAATTGAACAGAAATCTATTTTGCTCTTGACCAATCGCTGGATGCCATAGCGGAAGATCGGCGGCGAGATGCAATAATATCTTACATTCCAAAGACATAGATGAGGTGAAAAAATGTTGCGAATTCTATTTGTATGCCACGGGAGTACACTATCAAAACCCTGAAACGCTTGATTTTCAAGGACTTTTTGGGATTGCTTCGAGCAATTTACTACCCATTTACTACTTGTGAAAACCTAAAAAACTGACAACTGCCTCTGCGCGATAGCAGATATAACAAAAGGGGCTGTCTCAAAAAGACATAAGGAGGTCATTTTGAGGGAGCCTCTTCATCATACGGTTAATCCAGAGAAAGAAACAGGAAAAGACATCAAAAGAGGTAAACACAAACAAACCGGCAGAAAAATACCGATCAAAAGCAATATGTAGATATGGGAGATAGCCTTACAACCCCGCCGGGAAATTCTTCGGAATCACAAGCCCCGTTCCCAAGCAACCATTTTTGAGTTTAAGATGGAGCTTGAGGATGTTGGCGGCGATATCCAGAAGCGACCATTCCGCCGAGACCTTTGGCGTGCCCCTGCACAGGAAACGGCGATAATCCAAATCCTGTTTGGTAAGGGCGAAGGTGCCTTCAGCCTGAATAGAGCGATTGACGCGCAGCAGTTTGCCTTCGGGGGTATTGATCTTTGCCTCCATGGCCTCCCTCTGGGCGGCGAAACGCTTGGAAACGTAGATGACCTTGTTGCGCTCCTCCAGCGGTTTTTTGCTGCCGCCTGCGCGAATGCACTTCTCCTTCAGCGGGCATCCCTTGCAGTGGTCGCAGACATAGACTGAGGTCGTGATGTTCAGTCCGCCCGCCGATTTGGAGTGCTTGTCGTGGTCGTACCGAATTGGTTTGCCCGCCGCGCAGGTGTAGGTGTCGCTGTCCGGATCATAGGTCATGTTTTCCCGGCGGCTGATGTCTGTGCGATACTTTTTCTTCTTCCTGACTTCGTGGTTTGAGGGCTTTACGTACAGCTCGCAATCCTTCAATTCCTCAAACCAGCAGTAGTTGTCCTCGCTTTCGTAGCCGGAGTCCGCTACGACACGTCCCGCATGGTGCTTCGGATACGCTTCCCGCAGCTTCTTCATGAACGGTATCAGCGTCTGTACATCGCTGCGGTCCGCGGAAATGTAGTACCCGATGATGAAGCCGTTCGCCGTGGCCACGTTGACGTTGTATCCCGGCTTCAGCTGACCGTTGCGCATATGATCTTCCTTCATATGCATGAACGTCGCGTCTTGGTCCGTCTTGCAGTAGCTGTTCCGATCTGCGCAGATGTGGATGTCCCGGGTATAGCGCTTATACTTCTCTATCCATTCGTCCACCGTCTCAATGGCCCGTTGGATGGGCGCCTTCCGCTTGCCGGTGCCGTGGACGAAATCTATCCCTTCCGCCTGCTTCTGTGCGTACAGCTTCTTGCGGATTTTCTTCAGTTGCCGAACGGCAATGACTTCGGGCAGACGGTACTTTATGCCGGTATTCACTAACAGCTCAGGCAGCCTTTCCGTCACCTTCGCGCTCAGCT
>JAFUAR010000389.1 GCA_017460585.1 Clostridia bacterium | reverse complement strand
GCTCTGTATCCCCACATGACCGTTTATAACAACATGGCGTTCGGTCTGAAGCTGCGCAAGATGCCCAAGGCGGACATCGATCGTCGCGTTAAGGAAGCCGCCGCGATTCTGGGCATTGAAGCTCTGCTGAATCGTAAGCCCGCCGCTCTGTCCGGTGGTCAGCGCCAGCGCGTTGCGTTGGGTCGTGCTATCGTTCGCGAGCCTAAGGTTTTCCTGATGGACGAGCCTCTGTCCAACTTGGATGCGAAGCTGCGCGTGCAGATGCGTACCGAAATCACCAAGCTGCACAAGCGTCTGCAGACCACCTTCATCTATGTTACCCATGACCAGACCGAGGCTATGACGATGGGTTCCCGTATCGTCGTTATGAAGGACGGCTTCATGCAGCAGCAGGATACTCCTCAGAATCTGTACGACTATCCCGCCAACCTGTTCGTTGCTTGCTTCATCGGTACTCCTCAGATGAACATCTTCCGCGTGAAGCTCGAAAAGCGCGGCGACGGCGTATATGCGGTATTCGGAAACAACGCCGTAAAGGTTCCCGAGGGCAAGATCAAGCGCATGACCGGCGATTACATCGGCAAGGAAGTTTATCTGGGCATTCGTCCTGAAAACATTGACGACTCCCCCGCCGTACGTCAGGCGTATCCGGAAGCCTGCTTGAAGGTACACGTTGAGTTGACCGAGCTGATGGGCTCTGAAACCTATCTGTACCTCTCCACCACCGGCAAGGATGACAACTTCGTTGCTCGCGTGGATCCCCGCACGGACAGCGAAGCTGGCAAGGATATCGAGATTGCGTTCGATGTCAATCGTCTGCACTTCTTCGATGTTGAAACCGAAAAGACCATCCTGTCCCGCGACTAATTCAGTTTTCCATAAACATTCCGGTGCAAATGCATCGGAATGTTTTTTTGCCAAAAAAATATTGACCGTTCACAGATAAATGCGAACGGTCAATTTTCTCGCTCAAATTAGAACTTCAAAGAATTCAGCTTGATGCCGGGACCCATAGTAGAGCTCAGCACCGCGGAGCGAATATAAGTACCCTTGGCGGCTGCGGGCTTCGCCTTAATGATCGCCTCCATGAGAGTGCGAAGATTTTCGGTGAGCTTGTCCGCGTCAAAGGAAGCCTTGCCAACAGGGCAATGGATAATCGCGGTTTTGTCTACGCGATACTCAACCTTACCAGCCTTAATATCGGCAATCGCCTTGGCGATATCCATGGAAACCGTACCGGACTTCGGGTTCGGCATCAAGCCCTTGGGACCGAGCACACGGCCCAGACGACCGACCAGACCCATCATATCGGGGGTAGCGACAACTACGTCGAAATCGAACCAACCACCCTGAATCTTCGCGATCATATCCTCCGCGCCGACGTATTCGGCACCGGCTGCCTGCGCGTCGTTCGCCTTGTCACCCTTGCAGATGGCAAGTACGGTAACCTTTTTACCGGTACCGTGGGGCAGAACTACGGCGCCGCGAACCTGCTGATCCGCATGGCGGGGATCGACGCCCAGACGAACGGAGACTTCCACGGTCTCGTCGAACTTCGCCTTAGCGGTCTGCTTAACCAGCGCGACTGCCTCCTCGGGATCATACAGCTTCAGGCGATCTACGAGCTTCAGGCTGTCGGAATATTTCTTTCCCTTTTTCATGGTAACATCCTCCTTGTGGTTTAACGGGCGCTTACGCCCTCCCACACTCATCTGTTCGATCAGTCAACAACGACTACGCCCATGGAACGGGCGGTGCCGGCGATCATGCTCATCGCCGCTTCGATGGAAGCCGCGTTCAGATCGGGCATCTTCAGTTCGGCGATTTCCTTCACCTGCGCCTTGGTGATGTTGGCGACCTTGTCCTTGTTCGGACGACCGGAGGCATGCTCGATGCCGCAAGCCTTCTTGATGAGAACGGCGGCCGGAGGCGTCTTGGTGATGAAGGTAAAGGAGCGATCCTGATACACGGTAATTACAACAGGAATGATCAAGCCAGCCTGCTTCGCCGTGCGATCGTTGAATTCCTTGCAGAATCCGGGGATGTTCACGCCATGCTGACCGAGCGCCGGGCCAATGGGCGGCGCGGGCGTGGCCTTGGCAGCGGGAACCTGCAGCTTAATCAGCGCAGTAACTTTCTTTGCCATAGGGGTATCCTCCTTCATATGTTGTGGTGAAGCGGAGCGTCATATTAAACGATCCTCCCACTTCTGAAACCCGAAAATGGGTGTTCAGCGAAAACAAACCGGTTTATTCGGCGCGGATGACCTCATCATACGCCAGCTCCACATCCGTTTCGCGCTTGAGCATGGGCACAACCACCTTCACGCGCTGTCCGGTAGGATCGATCTCGCTCACGCGACCAGTGAAATTCTCGAATAGACCCGCCAAAATACGCACCTCATCGCCCACGTGTATATCCGTTTGCACCTTTTGCTGCGTATCAAAAATGTTGGCAAAATCCGTTTCCGATAGAGGGGTCGCTTTATTGCCGGAGCCTACAAAACCGGTGACCCCGCGAGTATTGCGCACCACAAACCATGTTTCGTTGGTCATTTCCATACGAACCATTACGTAACCTGGCAGCAGTTTGCGCTGTACCGTGCGGGCTTTGTTGTTTTTGATTTCAACAACTTCTTCCAAGGGTATGCGAACTTCTACGATCTTATCCTGCATACCGTTATTTTCAACGGCTTTTTCAAGATTGACCTTTACCTTGTTCTCATATCCGGAATAGGTATGCACTACATACCATTTGATTGCCTCATTTTCAGCCATCTGAGTTAATCCTTTCCTCAGAGACGGGTGATGAGTCCAACCAGAGCGCTGGCGGCGGAATCAAACACGCCAATGACCACGGTCATGATTGCAATGAAGATAAGCACAACCAGCGAATAGTTGATGATTTCCTGCTTGGTCGGCCAAGTTACCTTCTTGAGCTCGTGCTTCATATTCATGAAGAAACGACCGATGCCCTTGAAGAAACCGACGCAACGCTGGGACAGCTTGCCAAAGAAGCCGGGATTAGTCTTCTTCGTCTCTTCCGTTGCCTTTGCCATACTTGTCACTTCCTTACTAAATCAAGCCCATGGAGCGAATTACTTGGTCTCCTTATGGCTGGTATGCTTCTTGCAGAAGCGGCAGTACTTGTTCATTTCAAGACGATCGGGATCGTTCTTCTTGTTCTTCATGGTGTTGTAATTGCGCTGCTTGCACTCTGAGCACGCCAGCGTAACCTTCACACGCTTATCCGATGCCATGCCTTGACACCTCCATATTGATTATTCGGCTCCCGCGGACGCGCGACTTCTCCAGATTTTGAATATTGCCAAAACCGATAAAAGCCGCCGTCAAGGGCAGATAAATTCATTATAAATCAGGGCAAATGCATTTGCAAGTTTTTGCCGAAAGCCGCCCCAAATTTAACGAATGTGAGCCGTGAGATTTCTTTCAAAAGAGCCATATACCCGAAGGTACATGGCCCTTTGGAGAAAAATTACTTGATTTCGACGGTCGCGCCGACTTCCTCGAACTTCTTCTTGTACTCTTCGGCAGCTTCCTTGGAAACGCCCTCGAACAGGGTGGAGGGAGCGTTGTCAACCAGATCCTTGGCTTCCTTCAGACCCAGACCGGACTTCACTTCGCGTACAACCTTGATAACGTTCAGCTTCTTGGCGCCAACGTCCTTCAGCACTACGTCGAACTCGGTCTTCTCTTCAGCAGCCTCGGCAGCGGGGGCAGCACCACCGGCAACGGCTACGGGAGCCGCGGCGGATACGCCAAACTTCTCTTCCATTTCCTTGACCAGATCGGCCAGCTCCAGAATCGTCATGCTCTCGATCGCGGAGATGATATCTGCATTGCTCATGATTTTTCCTCCTGTATTTCTATCACGATAATTGGTTCCTTGTGAGATTTAGGCGGCGATTATTCCTCGCCCGCCTTCTGCTTGCGGATCGCCTCCACGACGTAAACGAACTTGGACACAGAGCTCATCATGCTG
>JAFUAR010000034.1 GCA_017460585.1 Clostridia bacterium | reverse complement strand
GAAATGTTCACCGTGTCCAACGCTATGTTGATGTCCGCCAGCATCGCAGCGACGTTGTGGCGCTGGGGATGCTGATTGCAGCGGTTCTTCTGGTTGTTATTCATGTGTTTTTCCTCCTCGATGCTTTTTTGCAAATGTCAATGCATTTCTGGCATTGTTCAATGTCGAACATACCGACATGGGTCTCTTCCTCGGGCAAGCCCATTTCCTCAGCCAGCCATTGGTAAGCCATGCGGCGGGTGTAGTGGCTCTTGCCGCGCCACAGCGGGTCGAACACGGCATGGGCAATGCGCTTCATCCTGCGAAGCTCCGCGTTTGCCAGCCGTCCCAGCGGTTCTTTGGTGCCGGGATGGCAGCCGACCCATGCCTGACACTCTTTGCAGTACCAGATCGGACCGTAGCTGCGCCCTTCGTACACGATGGCGCTATCCACCAGCTTGGCGGGCTTCCCGCAGTAATCACATAAGATCACGCGCCCAATCCTCCTTTATCTGCTCGATCTCCCGGAGATCGTAGGCAATCTGCAGCTCCATCTGCTCGGCCTGATCCACCAGGTAATCGATCAGGGTGCTCATGGCCTTGGTGTCGTAGGTGCTGCTGCCCTTGTAGGCAAATACTTCCACCCAGCCCCGTAGCGGCGCGTCACCGACCACTTCCGCGAACCAGCCAACACCCAGGAGCTTACGGGTTTCCATGAAGCTGTTCAGCGTTTCCTCTCGAATGTAGTACTGGTCGTACTCGCCCACGGCGCGAATGGCATCCTTATACACATCCTCTTTCGGAAGCGGCGGCGTAATCGCACGTCCAATCTGGCTGCACAGCTCCCAGCAAAGAGCATTGGCACGAGTGCTGCGTTTCTCCCGGTGCTGCTTAATCTCTATGTCAAGCACCTTTCCGGCAAGGGCTTCTAACCCTCCGGCGTGCTCTCCGAACACGTCCAGAATGACTGTAGTGCGGTGCTGTCCGGTGCTGAGCGCGGCGCTGGCAAACTGCCCCGTCAGCTTCACTTCGTCTTCACCTCAAACTTTGGCGGCTTTTCTTCAATCGTCACGCAGCCCTCGGGAATGATCTCGCCGGTCTCTCCGAAGACGATGCTGCCGTCCTTACTGGCGGAGAGCTGCTTCTTGACCTGCGCCCACTTGGGGGAAACCTCGGTCTTTAGGTAATCCGTCAAGCCGCTGCCCGCCAGCCAATCGCGCAGCTTGTCGTTATCCGCCTTGAAGTCGCTGCTTGCCTTCTTCATCACCAAACTGCCGCTGGGCAGCTCGTACTTCTGTTGGGTCTTGGTCTCCTTCACGGGCACCGTGCCGAAGTACAGCAGCAGCATCGCCCGCAGATTTGCCGTGTGCCCCTCGCACCGCTTGGCGTAGGCTTCCTTTCGCTCCGTGTAGCGATCAATCTCGTTCTGGCACACTGCCATCAAACGGTCGCGCTCGCTCTCTTCCTCGGCAATTCTGCGAATCGCCCACTCCGCCTTTGCGTCGCTGTCAATCACGAAGCGTTGCGCCTCGTCCTCCGCCTGCGCTTCGCCAAACTCGCTGGCAAATTCTTCCATCAGCTCCAAGTATTCATCCATGCCTGTCAGCTCCTTTCAAATTCCTCCATTTCGTCGTGCTCCGAGAACTTGTCCTCGGTAATGCCCTGCGCCATCAGCTCCTTGCCGCGCTTCTCATACCAGCGCAGCGTGTATAAATATTGCCGCCGCTGGAACTTGTAGCGACGCTCCTTCTGCGCCAGCTTCACCGCCTCGGATTCCTTGAGTCGGGCAATCTCCAGCTCAACATCCGCATCGGTCATCATCTCCTTAGCCACGTGCGATCGCCTCCTCGATCTGATATGGCGGATAGATCGTGTTGCAGAATGCCTTAGCGGGCATTTCCATGAGTTCCTGAACAATCTTCTCGCGATTCGTCATGCTTCTTCTCCTCCTCTTTCTTCAGCTCGTTCAGTATCAAATTTTCAATGAAGCCCTGCATCGTCAATCCAGATCGCGAAATCAAGCGTTGCAACGCCGCATAGGAGCCTTCGGTCAGTCGGCAGTAGATTCTCTTAGGCTTCGCCCTGCCGCCCTGCTGAGGGCGATTCTGAGCGATCTGGGCGGTTTCTCTAAAATGTGCCTTTAGAGCCGCCAAGGCATCCTTGCGTAGCTGTATGCCGTATTCGTTGCCGTTGGCGCACTTGCTGATCAGTGTCTTGTCGCATTTGGGGTAGATCGTCTTTACAACCTCGGTAATGTCCATGAGTGGAATGCTCCGCCGATGGATCATATCTTTCAGCGCCTTGACATCGCGGGGGAGGTGACTTGACTGAATTTTCGATTCAGGCAAGCCAGTTCCAGCTCCGCCGGAACCGTGGATTGTCATATCCGAAGGATTGACAACCGCGCCGTTGTTGGTTACAATGGAATCGGTGCTGTTGGTGTCTGCACCGTTTGGCCTTGCCTCTGGCAAAGCCGATTCACTGGGAGACTGTGACTGTTGGCGCGGTGCAGTCTCCATCATTTTTTTGTTCATTTCTCTCCTTCCTGCGCCGAGGTGCCGTCGCTCAATCCGCAGGATTGACCGCGGCAGTCGCCTGTGGCGACTTGAAAACCCTACGGGTTTTCAACCTTGCTTTGGCGCTGATCGCGTTCTGCTTTCCAGACCTCGAAGCGTTCCTGAACTCCCGGCTGCTCGAAGTAGCGGAGAATCGATTTGAACGTAGACTTTGCAATCTCATACTGCGCGTGTTCTGGAATTCTGTCTGGGTTCAATGTAGGGAACGCGGATTGATCAACGGCTGCCGGCATAACATTCACCTCCTTTCATGAAGATCGCTCAACTTACTACCTCTCCTTGAATTGGCTTTGCGCTCATTCGTAGGATGATCAATCGAATTCAGATTGACATTGCAGGGATTGTCCAACAAACCAAGGCGTGCCCTCAAACGTCTAATCATCCGTTCAACTGCTACCTTCGTGATCGAGAACGGCGACCATTTCTTTTCCACTTGTTCGCCTCTTTCTTAGGCTATAGTCGCATATCATGCGACACGCTGGGCAAAAAAAATTTCCATCGCTTCCTGAACCGTGAGATTCAGAACTTGCACAATGTCGTTGGCTTCCTTCACAAGAAGGCCAGCGCCATTATTCTGCAACTTCCTGTACAGCGTAGCCTTGTCGATTGCGATCATTTTGGCCAGACTGGTAATGTTGAGACCGCGTTCAACCAGCTTTGCCTTCAACAGGTTTACGTTCACACCGCCCATGCTCCACCTCCTTTCAGTCGCATCACATGCGACAATCTGATATTACTACATATATTTGCTATTGTCAATACTTTTTTCGCACAATATGCGATTATTTTTATTTGTACCTCAAAAAGCGTTGCAAATTTGCGAAAAACGTGGTATAATCCATCTTACGGGAGGTAAGACAAAATGGTGACAGGACGCAGAATCAAAGAGCGTAGAATCGCGCTTGGTCTATCGGCTGATAGATTAGCGGAAATGATTGGCAAAAATCGAGCGACAATCTATCGCTATGAGAGTGATGAGATTGAGAATTTCCCTTTGCCGATCATTGATCCGCTTGCCGACGCTTTGCAAACATCTCCCGCATATTTGATGGGGTGGACCGATGATCCGTCACCAATGGTATATGAAACTACCCCGGAGGATGAACCTGATCCGGAGCGGGAGAGAATTGCTACTCTTTTTCTTTCTCTGACAGAAGAGAATCAGAAGCGGCTTCTTGACTACGCTGAACTTCTGCTAAAAGCGCAGCAAGCCGAGCGCGATTCTCGGGCGTAAGGGTATCATAAATCTGCATGAACCGAGTGGCGTTTTCATTGTTGTTTTTCATGGTGTAGTCCCTCCTAAAAGTATTGGTATTAGTAAATATTACTAAATTATTTCACTGTAAATGCGAAATTGTTACATAATAACGCATTCCGATATTAAAGGATGATGAAAATGCCAAAGTGCGATAAATGTGGTAAAAGAGGTCTGTTTTTGAAATTATCAAATGGGCTTTGCAATGAATGCCTATCTTTAGAACAATCTGTGGCGAACAATAAAAGAATGAACATAGCAGTATCTGTTCCGCCTGAAACTGGTCTTGCGAACCCCTCTGCCATAATCGAAAAGCATACCGCAGTGGTAGAGCAAACTGCAATTGAACCAAATGGTTTCGATGATTCGACATTTCGACTTCATCCAGACCTCGAAGGGTTAATTTGGTTTGTAGATGGCAAATGGAAGAATTGCGTTGACGAATCAATCAATTATGATTCAACTTTCATAGTTCGTAATAACATGAGAGTCGAACCGAGCGCTATTCAAACCACACTACCAATTTCATTACCCGCGGAAGGGGATTTTGTCGAGTCGTTAGGATACTATCCTAGCTATTCTGGTATGTCTGCTGTACAACGCGGAAAATACCTTTTATTCCTGTGCGATCCTTATCAGCCAATTGATATTGGATATGTGTTTGTTCTCTACTATGGGCTTGAAAGATTTCTAATAACAAATGATTACCAGCACGCATTTGAGGAAATACTTAAATTGCGAGATGTGCATAGAAACAATTCTTTCCAGAGCTATAGTTCTTCTGCCCTGATTTATACTGCAATTACTAAAAATCGAAAGGACCTGCT
>JAFUAR010000388.1 GCA_017460585.1 Clostridia bacterium | reverse complement strand
CTCGCGGGAAATCGGGCGGCGCTCCAATGGGCGCGGCGCGCGCAGCTGCGCGACGGGCTTGGGCGCTTCCTCCGCCTTTTCGGCAGGTTTCCCCTCCGCCTGTGCAAGCTCTATAGGTTGTTCGGCGGGCGCGTCGGCGAGCAGCTTGACTTCCATGGGCGAAGCTTCCTGTACGGGCTTGGGCGGTTGTGCGGGCTGTGCCGCCGTTTCGGGCTTAGGCGCCTCCGCCGCAGGCTTCGCCTGTTCCATCGGCTTAGAAGGACGCTCGACCTTCTCCTTTTTCTTCTCCACGGCGCGCTTTTCTTCGCGCGCTTTGGTCTCCGTTTTGCCTTCCGCAACCGGCTGAGGCTGTGCATTTTTGCGCGGACGACCTCGCGGACGCTTTGCGGGCGCGGCAGGCGGCTCCTCTGCTGTCGCAGCGCTCGCCGATTCGGGCTTCGGCGTCTCCTGCTTCGGTTCAACCGCCTTGGGAGACTCCGCTTGCGCCGGCGTGTTCCACGCCTCCAGCAGCATATCGATCAACACGATTTTGCTGGTTCCGGCGGGCACTTTGAGATTCTTCTCCTTTGCGAGCTTGCGCAGCTCGACCATGGTTTTACTGCTCAGAGATTGAAAATCCATAGACCTACCTCCTGCCCTTTGCGGCGCGAACACCCACCGCGACATCTCTCGTAACCGCCTGTTCCACCCAGTGCGCGCATTCATCATACGCGCCGCCTGTTCTGGGTTCCAAGCCTGCCTGCGCCATCGCTTCGCGCACGCGTTCGGTGGGCAGCGTTGGCGCGTTATAGCTGACCGCTACGGCGCCGCCCGGCTTGAGCGATTCCCGCCACGCTGGCAGCGCCTTTTTGAGAATGGATTCCAAACTGCCGCCGCGCGAAGCGTGCTGCACCCCGTAGGGCAAATCGCAGACCACGCAATGGAAACGCTCCGCGCCGAACGCCTTGCGCACCCCAGCGGCATCCAGATTGACCATACGGAGCGCGCCGGATTGGTCGGACACGCTGAATTCAAACTGGGTATACGGCGCGCCGCGCCCATCCGCGGTGAGCGAACCGCGCGACATACTGTGTTTCACTCGATGGTACTCCAGATAGCGCTTGAAGAACTGCTCGCCTTCGCGCAGACCCGCCTTGTCCAAATCTGAACCCGTGGCGTTCCATCCGCGATTGACCGCCAGAAATAGGGAGGTGCCCCGCCCGCACATGGGATCGAGCAGGCAAACGGTCGCGTCCGGAGATTTAAACTCGGTGGAATACCACGCGATATTTAAAAGCATTTGCGTGAATATTTCATTGGTTTTACCCTTATATTTGAGTATACCCGGCAAATCTTCGCCCAGCAGCGCGGATTCTCTGCCCGCGATGGGCAGCAATAAATCGCCTTCGCGCTGGTACAGACCATACAACAGGGAATGGCTGCGAACGCGTTCAATACACGCGTGCTGAAGCGGCGTTTCAGAAGCTATTTCGATACAGGGCAAGCCTAAGTGCGTTCCAGCGGACAGCTCCACTTCCGGACAAAATCCATCCAGCATAATATGAAGCTCCGCCATCGCCAGCTTGAGCGTTTCCGCGCGGTAGCGCACATTCGCGTGCGGCCACAGAAGCATTACATATTGAGGCATAAATAATTACTCCCAAATGAAAAAGGACAGTACAAAAACGAAACCGCAGAATCGGCGGCTGAAATAACGAATAAACGATCAATAACGACCCTCGCGAAATAATACGCGAAAATAAAGAGGCAAAATATATCGATTGAAGGAATCAAAGAAATAAAAGCAATGAGGGGTTCAACAACGAACCGCAATTTGAAAACAGTCCCTTTGCCGCTGGCAAAGGGACTTTCATTGGTTTAATACTTGCGCTTACGAGCGGCTTCTGCCTTCTTCTTGCGCTTTACGCTCGGCTTCTCGTAATGCTCTCTTTTTCTTGCCTCGGCAAGGATACCATCACGAGCGGTCTTGCGCTTGAAACGACGCAGTGCGCTTTCCAATGATTCATTTTCCCGAATGCGTACCTCGGACATGTGCTTTCCCTCCCCTCGCGATTAAACTGGCATACGCCAATGTAGCATGGGGTTCGCCACACCGCATATTATAACAGGGCAAATGTGTATTCGTCAAGCGTGTATCGCTAAAATAGCAAATTTTCACAAATCGTTCACGAATTGGACTACCCCATTTCGCCGGTAAGCTGTTTTCCGCCCAATACGTGAATATGCAAATGCTCCACCGACTGGCAGCCGTTTTTACCGCAGTTGCTGACTACGCGGAAGCCATCCTGCGCCAGTCCTTCCTGCTTGGCGACCTGCTGTACCGTGCGCAGCAGCGCGCCCGCGGTTTCGCCATCGGCTTCCAATAGATTCGCCATATGCTTTTTGGGCAGCACCAGCACATGAACGGGCGCCTGCGGGTTGATATCTCGAAACGCCAACGTATGTTCATCTTCGTATACTTTGGTCGAGGGAATTTCCCCCGCGATGATTTTGCAGAACAAACAATCCATTTTGCCTCACCTCCCGTATTTCATGATTCAATGGCTTCGCCGAGCGCCGTAGCGCCCTGCACCTCGTAAATGCGCACCCATTGAAACGTGCCAGGGGTCGCGTTTGCGCGCACGCGCACATACGAGCCGGTATATCCTTCCGCCTGTCCCTCGCCGACGGGCTGCTCAAACAACACCCGCTGCGCAGTTCCCTTCAGGGATAAGACGAAGCGCTCCTCCAATTTGTTCCCGATGGCAATAAGCCTTCTGGCGCGCGACTGCTTTTCCGCCTCGCTCAGCTGCCCATCCAACTCATCCGCACGCGTGCCTTCCCTGCGGGAGTAGGGAAACACGTGGATGCGCGCGAACGCGACGCGCTGCAAAAACTCCTCGGTTTCCATATGCTCTTCTTCGGTTTCGCCCGGGAAGCCCGCGATTACATCCGTAGTAATGGCGCAATCCGGCATGAAACGGCGCAATATTTCGCAAGCTTCGTAGTATTCCTCCGGCGTATAGCGGCGGCGCATTCTGCGCAATACTTGGGCGCTGCCGGATTGCAGCGACAGGTGAAACTGCCGCGCCAGATTGGGCAGCTCCGCGAGGCTGCGCGCAAACTCCGCGTCCACCACCTTGGGCTCCAGCGAGCCGAGCCGCACCCGTTCGATTCCGGGCGTATTGTGCACGGCTTGAATCGCGTCAAGCAGCGTATCTGGCGTACCCCTGCCGTAACTCGCCAGATGAATGCCCGTGAGCACGATTTCCGGATAGCCCGCGTTCGCCAAACGCAGCGCCTCGGCGCGCACCTCGTTCATGGGCATAGAGCGCACGGGTCCGCGCACGCTGGGAATAATACAGTAGCTGCAATAACGGTCGCAGCCCTCCTGAATTTTCATGGTGGCACGGGTTTTGCCCTCGTGCCGCGTTACTACCATATGCTCAAACGGTATGTTTTTCAGCGGAGCGACCATATTGAGCGCGCCCGGTTCGCGCATTGCCTTTTCCAGCAGCTCCGCCACCTCTGCGCGCCGCTGCACGCCCAGCACCAGTTTCACGCCTTCCATTTGGGCAATCCGCTCCGATTCGCGCTGCGCCAGACAGCCGCACACGATGATGGCGCTGCCCGGATGCTGGCGCGCGGCTCTGCGCACGGTCTTGAGCGATTTCTGATCTCCCGTACCGGTTACGGTACAGGTATTGACCAAATACACGTCCGCCTGCTGCTGAAAGGGCACAATGGTATAGCCGGAGCGCTCGAACGCCTCCAGCATTGCCTCGGTATCGTATTGATTGACCTTACAGCCCAGCGTGACCGCCGCAATGGTCTTCATGCGCATCCTCCCAAATGAAATGGTTTCGCGTTATAAATCGCCCCAAAGCGTCTGCACAACCGCGATGGCGGCGAGCGCAGCGGTCTCCGTGCGCAATATTCTGCCGCCCAGCGTAATGCACTTTGTGTGCAACGCGGTAAGCGCTTCGATCTCCTCGCGGGCGATGCCGCCTTCGGGACCGATGACTATGGCGATATCCTTGGCGTTTGGATACGCCTCACGCGCCTGTTTCAAGGTAAACGCCCGCTCGTTTTCCCATGGCACGAGCACCAGCTCGCAGCTGGAAAGCCGTTTGAGCGCCTGCGCCCATGTGAGCGGCGGGGTAATTTGGGGCGGCATAGACCGGCGGCACTGCTTTACCGCTTCGCGCGCAATGCGCTCCAGCCGCTCCTGCCGCTTTTGACCGTCTTTCTCGTTCGACTTGACGACCGACGAGCGCATTTGCACGGGACAGAGCGCGGATAGCCCCAGCTCCGTACCCTTCTGCGCAATCCATTCCAGCTTATCCGCCTTGGGAAGACCCTGATAGAGCGATATGCGAACGGCCGGCTCATTGTCCGCAAGCGGCGCTTCGAGCTCGGCGAACGCGCGCCCTCCCCAAATGCGCAACCTCGCCTGAAAGCGACCGCCCCGTCCATCCAGCGCGCAGATCTCGTCGCCATCCGAAAGGCGCAACACCTTTAGGGCGTGCTTTTCCTCCTCGCGCTCGAGGGGAATCCGCTCCCCCGCCGCGCCCGCTTCCGCCAAATAAAACGTATGCATGAATTAAAATCGCTTTCGCGCAGCGAACGCGGACCACTCGCCCTTTACGGGCGCTTCCAGCACGTCAAAATCCGCCTCCGCCAGCGCGCGGCGAACGTCCTCGCGACGATCTATCGCGATACCGGAGCAGATAAACACCCCGTTGGGCGCGATGACGGAGCGCACCGGCTGCGCCAGACCAATAATGACATCCGCAATGATATTGGCAATAACCACATCGCCCGCCTCGTGCACCACCTGCAGCAGATCGCCGCAGCGGGTTTCTATGACATGGGCAAAGCCGTTGATTTCCACATTCTCCTGCGCCACGCGCACCGCTACCGCGTCCAAATCGGTCGCCAGCACTCGCTTTGCGCCCATATGCGCGGCGGCGATCGCCAAAATGCCGGAGCCAGTGCCGATATCGATAACGGTTTGCTCGGGCTGAACGTATTTTTCGACCAGCGCGGTACACATGGCGGTGGTTTCATGCGTGCCCGTGCCAAACGCCATGCCCGGGTCGATTTCGATCACGTGGTCGCCCGCTTCCAGCTCGGTCTGCGCCCAGCCGGGTTTCACCACGAAATGCGCGCCCAGACGCACGGGTTGAAACGACTTTTTCCAGCTTTCCGCCCAATTTTCGTTTTCAAAATCGTTGGTCACAATTTCGAGCTTCCCCAGCGGCAAATCGCTCTCTTCGGCGCGGAGCCGCTCCACGGCGGCTCGAATCTCCGAAAGCGTATCGGCAAAGCGCTCGTCCAGCGGGTAATAGCCGGTCACCTTCACGTCCTCGCCTATGCGTTCGGCAATTGCCTCGTCAATAATATCCCACTGACCTTCGGGGCGCTGGTTGGCGAACACGTCGTTCCGGTCCTCGATCATGGTACCTTCGCTGCCGCGCTCCATGAGCAATTCGGAAATGAGTTCCGCACCCTGCGTAGTGGTCAGCACAGTGACCTGCATCCATTCATCCATAGCCGTTCTCCTTATCGCTGAAAAAAGGCGGCGGAGCGATATCGCCCGCTGCCCTTGTATTATATTGCTTTTGAAGCGCGATTGCAAGAAGATTATGAGAAAGCATCCTTCAAACGATCGAAGAAGGTCTTCTTCTTTTCGTACTGGCGTTCGTTGGTCGTACCGTCGAATTCGCGCAGGAGCTGCTTCTGCTTCTCCGTGAGCTTCTTGGGAATTTCCACCGCGGCGGATACGTACAAATCGCCCTTGCCGTTGCCGCGCAAATGCGGAACGCCTTCGCCGCGAATGCAGAACACCTGCTCCGGCTGCGTGCCTTCGGGGAATTTGTACTTCACCGGCTTGCCCAGCGTGGGAATATCCATTTCAGCGCCGAGCGCCGCCTGCACAATGGTCAACGGCACATCGATAAACAAGTTATCGCCCTCGCGCTTAAACAGCTTGTGCGGCTTGACGCTAACCACGATG
>JAFUAR010000387.1 GCA_017460585.1 Clostridia bacterium | reverse complement strand
TGTGGACGGGGGACACGTTTCCCGCCACGAGGCGCAGCGCTCGAATTTGCAATTCGACACTGTTCCGCTCGCTTCTTTAAATCGACCGGAACAGCCGACAAAGCCGACCGCAAAACCCTTGGTTTTTCACTTTTGTACAGGGTTTTGATAATAGTCAAAGGTTGAAAATCCTTTCGGTTTTCGACCTTGTCATCCCTCAGGGCTTGCTGAAACCGCTGCGCGGGTTCCGGAAGCAAAACCTGCAAGGAAGCGGACACTTGGTCCGTGTTTTCGCGGCGTACATATATCGCCGCTATGGTTTGAAAGTCGGGGATTGCGACCTCCGACATCCCGTGGTTGAATAGTACCAATCAGCGGTTTTAAATTTTGGGAAAGCGCGCATTCGGCGTTTACAAGCCCCGCCAACTGTGTTACAATACTTTTCGGCGCAGTGCGCCGCGCCGTGCGCTCAGTTTGTCGAGACACTCCGACGGCATACTTGGCGAACGGACACAGGAAACAGGAGAAAGGATGAATCCCGATGACTAAGCAGGAAATTATTGAAACCTATGCTCGCCATGAAGGCGATACCGGCTCCCCCGAGGTGCAGATCGCGCTGCTGACCGCGCGCATCAACCACCTGAACGAGCACCTGAAGGTGCACAAGAAGGACCACCACTCCCGTCGCGGACTGTTGCTGATGGTTGGTCAGCGCCGCGGTTTGCTGGACTATCTCAAGAGCACCGATATTGAAGCCTATCGTGCCCTGATCGCGAAGCTCGGTCTGCGCAAGTAATTGAGCTGAGAGGGCTGAACTACGCCGTCGCCCCTCATCGGTGCGACGGCGAACTTTTACCATTGGCGCATATTTGGTTGGAGTGCCATGTGCGTATGTTATCTGCGTGCGGACGCTAGGGTGCGGAAGGGCTTCCGCAAGCGTGCGTCTGTGCGCAGAGTCCTGTTTTGACCCAAGGAGGGTTATGAATATGAATTTCAAAAGCTATACTATGGAACTGGGCGGGCGTCCGCTCACGCTGGAATTTGGCAAATATGCCGAACAGGCGACTGGCTCCACCTTTGTGCGTTATGGCGATACCTGCGTACTGGTGAACGCTACCGTAGCCGAAACGCCCCGTCCGGGCATTGATTTCTTCCCTCTGAGCGTTGACTTTGAGGAAAAGCTGTATTCCGTAGGTCATATTCCCGGCTCGTGGAACCGCCGCGAAGGTCGTCCCGCTGAAAAGGCAATTTTGACCTCTCGATTGATCGACCGCCCCTTGCGTCCCTTGTTTCCTAAGGGAATGCGCCACGATGTCGCCGTAGTCGCCACCGTAATGAGCGTAGATCAGGATAATATTCCCGATATTCCCGCCATGATCGGCGCTTCCGCCGCCTTGGCGATTTCCGAAATTCCGTGGGCGGGTCCCATTGGCGCGGTAAATATCGGCTATGTGGACGGCGAATATATCGTGAATCCTACCGTTGAGCAGCGCGAGGTTTCTCTGATGAACCTGACCGTGGCCGGCACCAGCGAAGCGGTGCTCATGGTTGAGGCGGGCGCGAAGGAAGTTTCCGAAGAGGTCATGCTCGGCGCGATTCTGTTCGCTCATGAAGAAGTGAAGAAGATCGTCGCCTTCATCAACAATATCGTTTCCGAGATCGGTCATGCCAAGCGCGAATTCCCGCTGCAGCTGCCTGGCGACGACGTAAAGGAAGCCGTGCGTGCATTCGCCTTTGAAAAGGTGGAGTGGATGTTCGAAACCTTTGATCGCGGCGAACGCAATGCCCGCGAAGAGCAGGTGAAGGCGGAGGTTGCCGAGCGTTTCAAGGAAGAGTTCGAAGGTCGTGAAACCGAGGTGGGCGACGCGTTGTATGCCATTCAAAAGGAAGTTATGCGCCGCCATATCATCGATCAGGGCATTCGTCCCGATGGTCGAAAGCTGACGGAAGTGCGTCCCATCTGGTGCGAAGTGGGCGTATTGCCGCGTCCTCATGGGTCCGGCGTGTTCACCCGCGGACAGACGCAGGTAATGACCATTGCGACCCTTGCGCCCATGTCTGAGCAGCAGATCATCGATGGCATCGGTACCGAAGAACACAAGCGTTATATGCACCACTATAATTTCCCGGGCTATTCCACTGGCGAAGCCAAGCCCATGCGCAGCCCCGGACGTCGCGAAATCGGTCACGGAGCGCTGGCGGAGCGCGCGCTGCTGCCCATGATTCCTCCCGTAGAGGAGTTCCCCTACTGCCTGCGTCTGGTTTCTGAGGTGATGTCCTCCAACGGCTCTACCTCTCAAGCTTCCGTGTGCGGCTCTACGCTAGCGCTGATGGATGCGGGCGTGCCGATCAAGCGCCCGGTCGCCGGCGTGGCGATGGGTCTGATTAAGGATGTGGAGAACACTGGCAAGGTTGCCGTGCTCACCGACATTCAGGGCTTGGAAGATTTCTTGGGCGATATGGACTTCAAGGTGGCGGGCACTACGCAGGGTATTACCGCCATTCAGATGGATATCAAGATCAAGGGAATCGACGAGGCGATTTTGCGTCAGGCGTTGGCGCAGGCGTACGATGGACGTATGCATATTCTGGGCAAGATGCTCGAGGTTCTGCCCGCGCCGCGTCCTGAGCTTTCCAAGTACGCGCCGAAGATCGTTCATTTCATGATTAATCCCGAGAAGATTGGCGAAGTGGTTGGTCCGCGCGGCAAGACCATTAATAAGATTATCGAAGAGACCGGCGTGAAGATCGATATCGAGGATGATGGCAGCGTATTCATCGCAACCGAAAATGCCGAAGCGGCGAAGCGTGCGCGGCAGATTATTGAAGGTATCGCCAAGGATCCTCAGGTGGGCGATGTATTTACCGGCACCGTGGCGCGCATTATGAGCTTTGGCGCGTTCGTAGAGTACGCTCCCGGCAAGGATGGTATGATTCATATTTCCAAGCTCGCCAACCATCGCGTGGAAAAGGTAGAAGATGTGGTGAAGATTGGCGATACTTTGGAGGTTCGCGTGGCGGAAATCGACGATCAGGGTCGCATCAATCTGGTGCGCAATGATATCGTGTACGACGATGAGTCTATGCCCGTGCGCCGTCCTCCGAGGCGTGATGGCGACCGTGGCGGCAGAAGCTCTGATCGCAGGGGTAGCCGCGGACCGCGCAGGGATTAATTCCACAGTATTCATGCAAAATGGGCATACGCGCGTATGTCCATTTTGCATACCGTAAACTCCAATACAATGTTGTAAGGAGCGTTTCAACCTATGGATTACGATTTTCTTAAACTGGATAACGGCGTGCGCATTGTCGGCGAGCGAATCGATCATTTTCGCTCCGCGTCCGTAGGACTCTGGGTGGGCGCAGGCTCGCAATACGAGACCGTATCAGAGGCGGGATTGAGCCACTTCATTGAGCACATGGTGTTTAAGGGTACTCAGCGCCGCTCCGCCAAGCGTATTGCGCAGGAAATGGACGCGGTTGGCGGACAGCTCAACGCGTTTACCGCCAAAGAGTGTACCTGTTTTTATGCCAAGGTGATGGATGAACATTTGCCTTTGGCGATGGACGTGGTCGCGGATATGGTGACTGCTCCCGCATTTGACGCGGGCGAGATGGAAAAGGAAAAAGGCGTGGTGTTGGAAGAGATCGCCATGAACGAGGATACGCCCGAGGATTTGGTGTATGAACTCTTGATGCTGGCGCATTATGGCGATCAACCGCTCTCTCGCCCCATACTGGGTACGCAGAACGATATAGAAACCTGTACCCCCGAGCGCTTGCGCGCCTACTGGGCGAAGCAGTATCGCCCACAAAACGTGGTGCTTTCCGTTGCGGGGCATTATGACTGGACTCAAGTGACAGAGCTGGCGCAGAAGCTGCTGGGGGACTGGTCGCCGGACAATTACGAAGCGCGAGCGTTTCACGTAGAAACCGTGCCGTTTGGGGTTCAGGCAAAGGAAAAGGATATTGAGCAGATTCACATCTGCATGGGCTATCCCGGATTGCCCATTGGCGACGAACAGAATTTTCACCTGTCCGTGCTGAACAGCGTTTTGGGTGGAGCGATGTCCTCGCGCCTGTTTCAGAAGATTCGCGAAGAGACCGGCGCGGCGTATACCGTGTACAGCTCGCCCAATAGTTACACTCAAACGGGTATGCTTTCTGTATATGCAGCCACCAATCCCGATATGGCAAAAACCGTGTGCGGTATGATTCGCGAAGAAGTCGCGTTGCTGGCGGAACGTGGTTTGACGCGTGAAGAGTTTATCATGGCGCGAGAGCAGCTTAAGGCGAGCTTTGTGCTCGCGCTGGAATCTACCAGTGCGCGTATGCAGACGCTTGGCAGACGTATGCTGTTGATGAACGAGACGCGTTCGCACGATGAGGTGCTAAGAAGGTTGGATGCGATTCAACTGGAGGAGGTCAATTCACTGTCCGCACGATTGCTCAGTGAAAAGCCTTCGCTTTCGCTCGTTGGAAATGGGGCGGAGGATCTGGCGAAAGTCTGCCTATAGAAATGGATAAAGTGAAAGCGGTTCGGGGAGTTTCGTCCTCGAACCGCTTTTTGTACAAGGCGATCAATAGCGATAGGTCATATAACCAGAGCTGCTGTCAACAATGGCGTTTCTTAGCGCATTGGGATCGTAATTGGCGAACACCCAATTGCTATTGAGCACCTGACTATTCTTGAAGGTAACCTTAATTACGGTAATGGTTTTTGGTTTGAAGGTTCCGGATATCTTGGAGAAATAACCGTTGACAAAATTCTTGCCGTCGATTTTGATGTCGAAGTTCATACTGGTCAGGCGTGTGCCCTTGTAGCGCATACCGTTGACGACATAGTATTCCGCGACGACCTGAGTGGGGGATACGATTTCTAACGATTTGAGTCCTATATCCCATGCATTCTCATTTGAAAGCTGAGATAAGGCATACTGCACCGAGGAGTATGGATATATATCATCAATCTTATTGCCCAATACTGTAACGGTAATGGTGGTCTTTAGCTTATTGGCGGTAGTAACGGTAATCTTGGCGGTGCCCTTGGTAATGCCGGTGACTACACCGTTGGCGTTTACCGTGGCGACCTTCGTCTTGGAGGATTTCCATGTATACACAGTGGAGGCGGTTGTGGGGTGCAGCACGGGATGCAGCGTTGCGCTCTTGCCTGCGTAGATTGAAATGGCTGAGCCTTCCTTCAGGGCAACGGCATCCGGTTTGTAGGGATCGGAAACGACTACGGTCAACACGTACTTTTTCTTGTTGGTAAGCTTTACGGTAACCTTTGCCTTGCCTTCCTTAATGGCGGTGACCCTGCCTGTCCCATCCACCACCAATATTTTGGTGGAAGACGATTTCCACGAGGAGGCGTATACGCCATTTAGGGCGATTTGCGCGCTTTCACCCACGTTCATGTTGACAGTGGCATTTCCATACAGGTTGATGGTGCGATCCGCCGCCGCTGCGATGGGATTTGTTTCAGCCATCGCGGCGGGAATAGCGCACAGCAACAGCGCCGTCAGAAGCGCGGCAAGCAGCCGACGAGATAAATTCTTCATTGTTCCATCCCTCCAATGATTATTCA
>JAFUAR010000386.1 GCA_017460585.1 Clostridia bacterium | reverse complement strand
GTCGACGTTACATGAACATATGGAAATTCCCGCAAAAACGGAAACAGGAACGCGCCGCGCCCGCTGCCAACGTCCAGCAGGCTTTGGGGCTGCACCGCCTTCAAAAAGCCCAGCGCCTTGTTCACGCGGGGCAGAGCGTCCTTCTTTTTAAAATGATGGGTTTTTAATCCCGCGGCGTTCCCTAGCGCAAGCAGCGCTTCGCAGTCCGCCTCCGTCAGCTGATCCAGCGGCTTTTCAAATGGTTCGCCCGTTTCGCGCAGCGCGCCGCGCACATATGCCGCCAGCAGCCTCGTATCGTAGCGCTCGTCAATATCATTCATTATATACTCCGCCTTACAGGGTTTCCAAAATGTGCACAATTTCCTCAAACGCCATGCTGTGGCTCGCCTTGACCAGCACGTGATCGCCTTCCTGAATGAGCTTTGGCAGCTGGGCAATCAGGGAAGATTTATCTGCGTACCACAGCGCGTTCGCGCCGCTTTCCCGCGCGCCTTCGTAGATCTCTTGGGCGAGGGCTCCGCAGGCAATCACCAAATCGATTTGCTCCATCTGCGCCTGCGCGCCGACCGCGCGGTGCATCTGCGCGGACTGCTCGCCCAGCTCCAGCATATCGCCCAGTATCGCCACCCTGCGGCGGGGCAGCAGACTCAGGCTGCGAAGCGCCGCCTGCATGGAGTTGGGGTTGGCGTTGTAGCAATCGGAAATAATGGCGCAGCGCTTTCCCTGAATGCGGCGCGCGCGGTCGCCTACCGTTTGAAAGGAGGAAAGCCCTTCCGCAATGCGCTCGTCGCTCATGTGGAGCGCGACGCCCACGGCGGTCGCCGCCAGCGCGGCGTATACCGCCGGTATGCCGAACGCGGGAATTTCCGCGTCAAATGCGCTTTCGCCGTGGTGAATTCGGCAGCGCGTATAGTTTTCTGCCTGCGCCTCAATCTGCTCCGCCCAGAAATCGTTTTTCGGGTCGAGACCGTAGGTTAAGCGAGGAACGCCAGGGTCGTACGCCCAAAGCAGCGCGTCGTCGCCGTTCAATATGGCGAGACCATTCTTTTGCATCCCCTCGAATATTTCGCCCTTGGCGCGCAGCACGCCGCCGCGATCGCCCAGAAATTCCAAATGCGCGTCGCCAATCACGGTCATTACCGCAATATTGGGGCGCACCATGTGGGTGAGGCGGCGCATCTCGCCAAAATCGCTAATCCCCATCTCCACCACGGAAGCCTCGTGCGCTTCGTCCAGCTTGAGCAGCGTCCACGGCACGCCCAGCTCGTTGTTGAAGTTTTTCTCGGTTTTATGGGTGCAAAACTGCGCGGAGAGCACGGCGGCAATCATTTCCTTGGTGGTGGTTTTGCCTACGCTGCCCGTTACCCCCACTACGGGAATATCGAACCGCGAGCGGTGCCACGCCGCCAGCGCGCCGATGGCGCGCAGCGTGTTGTCTACCACAATGCAGGGCAGCTCCTGCGCTTCGGGTACGCGCTGCGACAGGCAGCATACCGCGCCCTTGCGCAGGCATTCCGCCATAAAGCTGTGCCCGTCGACCCGCGCGCCTGGTATGGCGACGAATAGCGTGCCGGCGTCCGCCGTTCGGCTGTCCGAGGTCACAAACGTAATTTCGCGCTTTAGCGCCTCACTGTCGCCGTAAAATGTTCCCTGTACGGCGTTCAGGGCGTCCAATACGGTAAAAGGCTTCATAAGGTATGCTCCTTCATCGCCAGCTCTACCAGCTTCTGGCAGAGGGCTTCGTAGCTATAGCCTGCGGCGGCGGCCTCCTGCGGCATAAGGCTGGTGGGCGTCATGCCGGGCAGGGTGTTGATTTCGAGAAACCACACCTCGCCGCGCTCATCTACCATAAAGTCGGAGCGAGAATAGGCGCTCAACCCCAGCGTTCTGTGCGCGGTGAGCGCGGCGGCTTCCAGCTGTGCCTCAATTTCCGGCTCGATGGGCGCGGGGCATAGCTCCACGGTCGCACCGGGCTGATATTTGTTTTTGTAATCGTAAAATCCCTCTTTGGGAATAATCTCTATGGCGGGCAGCGCGCGGTCCTCCAGCACGGCGACATCCAGCTCGCGTCCCTGTATGTACCGCTCTATGAGCACCTTGCCCAAGTGCAGGTTTTCGTTCAGCGCGGCGCGGAGCTCCTCGGGGGTGTGAGGAATCGATACGCCTACCGACGATCCGCTGTCTACCGGCTTGACCACGCAGGGGTAGTACGCCTGCGCCATAATCCGCTCAATATCGCCTTCGGCATAGTGCACCAGCGTCGACTTTGGGGTTTGCAAGCCCGCCGCCTCCACCAGCAGCTTGGTTAAGTGCTTGTCCATTGCCAGCGCGCTGCCCAAGCATCCGCTGCCGGTATAGGGAATGCCCAGCAGGTCGAGGGTCGCCTGTATTCTGCCGTCTTCGCCGCATGCGCCGTGCAGTCCCAGAAATACCACGTCCGCCAGCTTGCACAGCTCCAGCACGCCCTTGCCCAGCATACTGGGACTCCTCCATTTGCGCAGGGCGCGTACCTCGTTCAGATCGGGCGCGTGCTCCGGCACGCTGTAGAGGGGAATTTCCGGCAGCGTTTCAAATAGCTCCGGCAGGGAAATATCGTCCTCAATGCCCATGTACATATCGACCAGCACCGCCTGATGCCCAAGCGAGCGCAGCGCACGGCAAATCAGCGCGCTGCTGGAAATGGATACGTCCCTTTCCATGCTGAGTCCGCCGCACAGTACCACAATTTTCATAAATCAGCTCCGCCTTTCCAGTGGAAATCATCGCCTTCCCGCACGTCGCGTTTGGCGCGCGCAGCGGGAAAAAGAAGAGACGAAATGAAAGCGTAGTTTTTTTACCTTTCCACGTTCATTATTCTATCATAATTATTGAAGCGGTTCAATACGACGCGAAGAAAGTTTGAAACCGGAGTTTCCCATTCAATCGGTATTGACAGCCGTTCCCTCGCGCCCTATAATGTATTTGTACTAGATACACGTACATTTCAAGGGGGACATATTCAAGGGGAGTGGCGCAATGGATACGCGATTTTCTGCGGCAATACACGCGCTCATACTAATTTCCGCATCGGATTGCCCGATGACCTCCGAGCAGATCGCCGAGAGCGTGGGCACCAACGCCAGCTATATTCGCAAGCTCACCTGTCTTTTGAAAAAGGGCGGCGTGCTGTACAGCCGTCAGGGCATCGGCGGGTTCAAGCTGCGCATTCCGCCGGAGGAGCTTACGCTGTACGAGATCTATCGGGCAATTTCCGAAATGGACGAGGTGCGTATGTTTGACCTGCACCAGAACCCGAACGACCGGTGCGTAGTGGGTCGGCATATTCGACCTGCTTTGGCGGAGGAGTTTCGCGAAATCGAACGGCAGGCGGAGCGCGCCCTTAAGGGCAAAACGCTGGCGAACTGCATTGAGAAGCTGCAAGCGGAAATTGGGCGCAATGGGGACCTAAACCGATCAATGAACGGTACAGAATAGGAGGATGGATTTATGAGCAGTTTGTTTCATCGCACCAGTGTGCGAAAGTTTCAGGATCGACCGGTTGAACGCGAAAAGATCGAACGGGTGCTGCGCGCGGCAATGCAGGCGCCCTCAGCGGTGAACCAGCAGCCGTGGGAGTTCTTTGTGGTGACCAATCCGGAGAAGAAGGAGGCGCTTACCGAGGTAACGCCCTATATTCGCTTCGGCAAGAAGGCGCCGGTCATCATCGTGCTGGCGTATCGGGTGCACTCTACCGCGCCGCTGTTTACCGATATCGATATGGCGATTTGTACCGAGAACCTGTGGCTTGCCTGCGACGAGGAGGGGTTGGGCGGTACGATGTGCGGCATCGCCCCCGTCGAGGCGCAGATTGAGCGCGCGAGCAAAATACTGGAGCTTCCCGACGACCTGCGGGTATTTACCATATTCCCCATGGGCTATCCTGCGGAAGAGCGCGCGCAGCAGGACCGCTTTGATGAAAGCCGCATTCATTACGTAGACTAAAGGCGAATTGGCGCAATTTTTGCATCGATTTACAGGAAGGAGATTTGTCGATGAAGGAAAAGATCAATATTACGGACTACGCAAACCAAATCACCAAGGCGCTGCCCAAGGGTATATTGCTCAATACCAATGGCGATAAGTTCAATTCCATGGTCATCGGCTGGGGGCATATCGGTACGCTTTGGAGCAGACCCACGTTCCACGTATACGTGCGGCAGGGGCGCTATACGAAAGCGCAGCTCGACAAAACCGGAGAATTCTCCATCAGCGTTCCGCTCGATCGAATCGACGCGAATATCAACCGCGTGTGCGGAAGCCAGTCCGGCTTCCATATCGATAAGGTGAAGGAAGCGGGACTGGCGCTGGAAGCGCCGCAGGTCATCCGCACGCCCGGCATTCGGCAGTACCCCCTTACGATCGAGTGCAAAATTCTGTACGCGCAGGATCAGGACCTGAGCAAAATCCCGCAGGATATCTGCGAGCGGATGTATCCGCGGGATGTGCCCGGCACCCATCCCATGGCGAATCAGGATTTTCACACCATGTACGTGGGCGAAATCGTCGCCGCCTACATCATTCAGAGTGACTAATCCATCGTCAAAAGACCCGAGGCGCTTTGTTGCCTCGGGTCTTTTTGACGCTCTTGTTTATCTCCAATAGATATTGATCGTATTCGGCGCATACCAATCCGCCCAGTGGAAGCGGCGTTCGCCGTCGTCAAACGTCCAGCGGGAAGGGCAGGTGGTATCCTCCCAGTCCAGCGGGCGCGCCGGCGCGTGGGGAACGGATGCGACCGCGAAGGCTTCGCGAATTGCCGCGCGCTGTATATCGCTCTGCTTTTGGGGATCCGCGGATACGAACAGAGGGGTGCCGCTGTGCGCCAGCAGCGTAAGCCACTGGCTGTTCAGCGCCCAAGGCACTTCTTGGGTGGAGCCAACGCAGTCGCCGTCGCAGGCGTAGAACGCGCCGTGCTGGGGCATCCGCATCGCCAAGGTGTTGATGCCCATGCGCCGCGTGCGCTCCCAATCGAGTCCGCTCGTATCGTCGCCGGTGCGCTGTATTTCAAACAGCCCGGCGGTCAAATGTCCTATGGTGTTGCAGCCCAGTACCATGGCGTCGCCCGCGCCTTCGCGTATGGCGGCGTACAACCGCAGCAAATGCTCCGCGTTGGTTTTGCTGGAATCGGCAATGGGCGAGGGATTTCCCAAACGGTCGCCGTGGGGTACAAAGCCCCAATCGCCCATAAAATCAAAGGTGGAAAAATCGTGCTTGAGAAGCTCGAAGCCCTGCTGCGCCAGCGCACGGGACACGTCCCTTACATATTCCAGAACCTCCTCGTTGGAGGGGTCGAGCGTTCTGCCCGCTTTCTCTTCGTGGCGAATCCAGCTGGGCTTGACTTCCTCAGTGGTCAACAGCGGTCGGTACCAAATGCCGGGGCGCACGCCCGTCTCGCGCATCCGGCAGGCGACCTCCGCCATGTCGCCGAAGCGGTCGTTGCCAATCCACGGTCCGCCGTTGGTCACCTGCTCGTCCGCCCGCAGCTGCCAGCCGTCGTCCACCACCATGAAGGGTCTGTTTTCCAAGCCGTCCGCCATTTCGGCAATAAAGGCGGAGTCGGCAAGAATCTGTTCGCGGGAGCTTCGCCCATAGGCATAATACCAGTTATTGCCGCCGTATACCGGAGCGGAGGGCATAAGCGGGTGGGCGCACAGCGCCTTGAGGTTTTCGCAAACAAAGGCATAGCTGGGCTTAGGAACGTTGAACGCGGTATGCAGGGTGCAAATATGCAGCGAGCGTCCGCCCAGCGCAACGCCTTGGTTGCCCGCACGGGTGTCCGCCAAAAGCGTAACGCCGTCGGCGTCCGCCAGAAAGCCGATTAAGGCGCCGCAGCCCGTTTCCGCGCCGATAAAGCTGCACGCTTCGCCTTCGCGCACCGCCATGTACCACGGAAGTACGCGCTCGTAGATCATCCCGCTCCAGCCCAAATCGCCGTAGCCGCGCTCCCAAGCGTCCCCGAAAAAGCGCGCGCCGGGGGCAAACTCGGTCCTCCAGCGTATGCCAAGGCACTCCACGGCGGAGGTTTGAGCGGTCATGTAGAGCGCGTCGCCCTGCCAGTCAATCGCCACGTCCGCCGGCGGCTTTTGCCAGCGGTTGTCCATCAGAACCCGAATTTCCAACGGCTGCTGCAGTGTAAATGCGTTCATGGGTGTGCATTCCTCCCGTATATCGTTGAATCACTTAGGTTTACTTCATTATAAAGTCGCCTATTTTTACTGTCAAGCGGGAATCTGTCGCGTATTGCTACCCCCGTTTCCTTAAAAATGTTGGAATATAGTTGAACGATTTGGCGGATTCTGTTATAATCCATTCAGTTTTTATCAATCGGTTCCATGCGCTGTCGCCGCAAGCAAGGCGCAAAAGCGAAGGAACGGGGAAAAGCAAAGCGCGAGCGCTCCATTGCCCAATTGTCGAAAAGGGAGGAAACAAGGCGTGAACACCACCATTATTGCCCGCGTCGCCATGGCGCTGCTCATCGATTATTCCAGCGTCTACTATGTCGATTTAAAAAACAATCATTACCAATGCTATAGCACCAATCAGGGCTACCAGAACTTGGAAATTGAATCCTCCGGCGAAGACTTTTTCGGCGACTGCCAAAGGGATATTCGCGCCGTCATTCATCCGGACGATTGGGACAAGGTTGCCGAGGTGCTGACGCGGGAAACGCTGCTGCAGAAATTTCATAATGACGACGCGGTCTCCGTGGTCTATCGCTTGATGATCGACGGCAAGCCCATCTACCACACCATGCGCATACTGCACGACGCGTCCGGCGAGGAAGACTGCCTGTTTCTGGGCGTGCTGAATGTGGATAAGACTGTGCGCGCCGAACAGGCGACCAAGACCTACGGCGAAATTGCGCGCACGCTGGCCGACCGCTACGCCACGATCTATTATGTGGATTTGGAAACCGATCACTACATCGAATATTCCGCCAGCAATGAATACAGAGATTTGGAAATTCCGTCGGAGGGCAACGATTTTTTCAACGAATCGCGCGAAAACAGCCTGCGGGTTATTCATCCCGAGGATCAGGAGATCGTGCGCAGCGCCTTTGATAAGGACACGGTCATCGCCAAAACCGAAAACAGGCGTACGTTTCAATTGGAATATCGCCTCATGATGAACGGCGTAGCGCACCACATCCGCCTCAAGATGATGCGCACGGACGATGGCGGTAAGCTCATCGTCGCGCTGGATAATATTGACGACGAGGTCAAGCGTCAGGAGGAGCTCAAGGTCATTTCCGAGCGAAACGTCATCTTCTCCCACATTGCCGAAAGCCTCGCCAACCAGTACGGCATGATCTACTACGTGAATACTGAAACGGACGAATACATCGAATTTACCGCTACCAACGCCTATAAGGAGTTCAATATCAGCCCCACCGGACACGACTTTTTCGGCACCTCCCAGCGAAACGTGAGCATGATTATCCACGTCGAGGATCGGGAACGCGTATTCAACGCGCTCGATAAGCGGACCATGCTGCGCAAGCTGGAGGAAAACGGCGCGTTCTCCATGACCTATCGCCTGCTGATGGGGGAGGATGCCAGCTATACGCGCATGACCGTATTTTGGGCCAACGATCACAAGCATATCATTATGGGCGTTATGAACATCGACAATGAAATCGAGCGCGAAAACGCCTTGAAGAAGATGGTCGCCGAGAACGCAGTATTTTCGCAAATCGCGGAAAGCCTCGCCAACCAGTACGATATTATCTACTACGTGGATATGTTTACCGACCATTATACCGAGTTCTCCTCTACCAATGTGTACAAGAGCCTCGAGGTACAGCCCTCCGGCGATGATTTCTTTGCCGAATCTGTGGTCAACAGCAATCGCGTGGTCCATCCCGACGATCGCAGGGATTTCCAGAACCTGCTGACTAAGTCCACCGTCATTCAAGAGCTGCAGAACAAGCATATGCTCCTGCACACCTATCGGCTGCTGTTTGGCTCCAATGTGCGCTACGCGCGTATGTCCATAATGTGGGCAAACGACAATAAGCACCTCATCATCGGCGTAATGAATATCGATCAGGAGGTGCGCAAGGAAAAGGAGGCGCAGCAGAAGCTCGATTTGGCGAACGCCAAGGCATATGTGGACGAGCTGACCGGCGTGAAGAACAAGACTGCCTACAGCGAAGCCATGGAGCGGATTCAGGCGCAGATCGACGCGAATAGCGCAAAGGAGTTCGGCATACTGGTGTGCGATGTGAATGGTCTAAAAGCGGTGAACGATCGTCTGGGGCATATCGAGGGCGACGCCTATATTCGCAGCGCGTCGCAGCTCATCTGCCACATTTGGACCCACAGCCCCGTATTCCGCATTGGCGGCGACGAGTTCGCCGTAATACTGCAGGGCGATGATTACGCCAATCGCCACGCCCTATTCCAGAAAATGGAAGCTCAGGTGCGCGAAAACAAGGCGAACGGGCTGGTGATCGTCGCGGGCGGCTTGTCGGAATTCGATCCCGCCACGGACGCTTCCGCCGCCCAAGTGTTTGAACGCGCCGATAGCCGAATGTACGCCAATAAAGCCTTGCTGAAGCAGTAACGCTTCGCCCAAAGGTGCGATGGGCGCAAACGCGCCTTTTCCATAAAATACGCTTGCGCGTAAAGGAAGATTATGCTACGCTAAAGGAGTTTTTAAGGGTGCGCCCAATGGGCGACCCATCCTACCGCTATTTCAAGAAGGGAGCATGAATGAATATGAGCACTGTTGAAAAGATCCCCGGAGCCAATGGCGAGCGCTATGTGCCCTACGAGGAGCGCACGGGCAACGAATCCATCGTATACTTCACCAAAGACCTGTCTCCCGAGGGATTAAAGAAGCTGTACCGCCGCGTGAACGGAAACCTCTGCGGCAAAATCGCCGTGAAGCTGCATACCGGCGAACCCTATGGACCCAACATTATTCCCGCGGAATGGGTGAAGGATTTCCTCGCCTCTGAAATTCCCGATGCGACCATTGTCGAAACCAACACCTTCTACGATGGCGACCGTTACACCACCGAGCAGCATCGCAAAACGCTGGAAATCAACGGCTGGAACTTTTGCCCGGTCGATATTACCGATGAGTTCGGCACCGCCGACCTGCCCGTTTCCAACGGCAAGTGGTTCGATCACATCACCGTGGGCAAGGGCTTGCTGAATTACGATTCCATGCTCGCGCTCACTCATTTCAAGGGGCACGGCATGGGCGGCTTCGGCGGCAGCAACAAGAACATCGGTATCGGCTGTGCGGACGGCAGAATCGGCAAGAAGATGATCCATCAGGCGGAGGGCTCCGACGACCAGTGGAGCATTGCCGAGGAAGAGCTCATGGAGCGCATTTCCGAATCCACCAAGGGCACCATTGATCACTTCGGCAAGCGGGTGACCTATATCAACGTCATGCGCAACATCTCCGTATCGTGCGATTGCGAGGGCTGCATGGCGGAGCCCGTGGTCACGCCCGATATCGGCATTCTCGCCTCTACGGATATCCTCGCCGTGGATCAGGCGTGCGTGGATTTGATCTATGCGCTGAGCGAGACCGACGGCGTGGCGATGCGCGAGCGCATTGAGTCCCGCCACGGACACCGTCAGCTTTCCTACATGAAGGAGCTGACCATGGGCAACAACCGCTATCTCCTGCTGGATGTAGACCACGACGACGCCCGCATTCAGCCCGCGGACGCGGTGAAGGACGTAGTGCCCTTCGTGGAGCTGCCCGAGGTCGCCGAGCGCCGTATGCGCGCCATCGCCGCCGCTGCCGCCGCTATGCAGGCAGCCGAGAACGAGCAGAAGTAAATTTTTCCATGTATATCGCCAATCGCCGCTTCGCGTCCATTTTGCGAGGCGGCGATTGATTTGTGGACTTACGGTTATTCCGCAAATATTATTTGGCAGCCGTGGGTCGTAATGCGCTCCGTGCGCACATCCTGCGCGCCGGCTACGTACAGCGCGCAATCCTCCGGTACCGTTACGCGCTGCTCGGAGGGAGAGAGGTCGAACGTGGCGCCCTTGAGCGGCAGATTGGCGGAGGGCTTGCGCGTATAATCAATGTCGGTGAGCGATACGTTTTGTATATTGCCGTTGGTACCGATAATGCCCATGGCGTTCTCGCCCGTGCACGTTACGCCGCTTACGTGGAAATTGCGTATGGCGCAATCGGTTTTGCGCTTCGGCTCCTGACCTATGGTGCTGCCCGTGGCGTGGGGTACCGCCATGAGCAGAATGGGCTCGCCGTTGCCCCACCAGTTGCCCGCCCGCACGCGGGTATCGATCAGCATATTGCTCACGCGTACGTTTTCCACCAGCGCGCTTTCGGTGTGGCACATGACGCACAGTCCGCGGTTGCTCTCGCGAATTATGCAATTGGAGATGAGCACGTTGCGCACCTCGCTGTATACGTAGCCAATGACAATCGCCTTCGAGCAGGAGCGCAGCACGCAGTTGGTAATCACAATATCGCGACAGGGGGTCTCCCAATCCGTAATGCAGGAAAGGGCGATGCAGTCGTCCCCGCTGGATATGTGGCAGTCGGAGATGATCGCGTCCTCGCAGGAGCACAGGTGAATGCCGTCGTTATTGGGGGTGTTCAGGTCGGTATCGATGGTGAGTCCCGTAAGCCGCACGCGCCTGCAGCGGTTCAGGCTGATGGTCCAGCATGGCGCGTCAATCAGAGTAATGCCGGAAATTTCTATATCGGTACAATCGCTAAAGAACAAGCACTGGTTCGGGCGTTCGGATATGAACCAAGTGCACTCGCGCTCCTGCTGCGGCGTGATGGGCACGCGGGTTGGGGGAATATTGTAGCGGGAATGGTCGTAAAACGCCTGCCCCGATAGATCGATGCAGCCCTTGCCGCAAATGGAAACATGGTCGTGACCAATGTTCACAATCAAGGCGCGCAGCGGTCCCATTTCGTTGTGCCGGTAGAACTGTATGGGGTAATCCTCCATACGTTCGGAGCCCTTCAATACCGCGCCGGCGGACAGATGGAGCGATACGCCCATCAGGTCTATGGTGCCCGTTAGAAACGTTCCGGCGGGAATATTCAGTACTTCGCCCGCCGCCTTCGCGGCGGAAACGGCGCTTTGAATGGCTTCGGTGTTCAGGTGCGCGCCGTCGCCGATCGCGCCAAACTGTGTAATGGAAATCATGACAATCATCCTCCGTATTGTTCTGATCAATTATAACATGAGGCCGCAATTTCCACAAGGAATCGAGATATTTTTGTTGACATAACCAGTTATAAGTGTTAAACTGTTCGTGTTGTTACAAATTAAAATTTACAAATGCGCGGTCTGCCGCCTGTGTCGGGCACGCGCTTCGACCGCAAGGTGATGAAAATGAGAAAAAACAATCGGGAAAGCGGAGAATTGGTCTATCGTCAAAAACGGGTCAATCCGCTCGTGGAGCTGTGGAACAATAAGTTTCTCTACCTGCTGGCGGTTCCCGCCATACTCTATACCTTCATTTATGGGTACATGACGCTTCCCTATATGGTGATCGCGTTTGAAAAGTTCCACTACAAAACGGGCATTCGCAGTCCGTTTATCGGGCTGGATAACTTTGCCGCGTTCTTCAAGTCCTCGTGGGCTTGGGCGGTTACGCGCAATACGCTCATCATCAACTTCCTGTTTTTAATCTTCGGCACCGTGTGTGCCATTCTCATTGCGCTGCTGCTCAACGAGGTGCGCAATAAGCGCTTTCTCAAAATAACCCAGTCGGCAATGCTGTTTCCCTTCTTCATCTCTTGGGTCATCGTCAGCTATATGCTGCAGGGCATACTGGGCACCGAGAGCGGTCTGCTCAACCGCATTATTCAATCGATGGGCGGGCAGCGCATCAATTTTTACTCCAAGCCGAACTACTGGTATCCCATACTGCTCATTTTGAACATTTGGAAAAACGCCGGCTATAATTCCGTCATCTATTTGGCGGCGATTACCGGCATAGACGAATCCATTTACGAAGCCGCCGCCATTGATGGCGCCACGCGCTTCAAGCGCATTATCTACGTGACGCTGCCGCTGCTCGCGCCGACCATTTGCGTGCTTACGCTCATGTCCATCGGTCGCATTTTCTACGGCGATTTCGGAATGATGTACGCCATTGTACGCGATAATTCCTCGCTCATGCCCATTGCCGAGGTCATCGATACCTACGTGTTCCGCGTGTTTAAAAACACGGGCAATCCCTCGCTCTCCATGGCGGTGGGTCTGTATCAGTCGGTCATTGGGTTCATATTGGTGTATACTTCCAATAAGGTCGTGCATCACTTCTATCCGGAGGGTGCGCTGTTCTAAAACCTGCTTTCAAGCTTGAACCTGCGGGAAGGAGACGATGGGTCTATGTCTGAACGCGCGATCAACGAAACCGATATTCGCACCAACAACGTTCAAACCACGCGGGGCGAAAAGATCGGCTCCGTCATTATTCACCTCGTTATTTTGCTCTTTGCGCTGGGTTGCCTGCTGCCGGTCATTATGGTGGTCATCGTGTCGCTGACCGAGGAAAAGAGCATCACGCTTTACGGGTATTCGTTTATTCCGCACGCGTGGTCTGCGGCGGCGTATAAAATGATGTTCGGCAAGAGCTCCGCCGTACCGCGCTCCTATTTGGTCACCACCGCGGCCACGGTCATCGGCACGTTCTTTGCCGCTATTATCACCTTTGGCGCGGGCTATACGCTGGCCAACAAGCAGTGCCGCTACCGCAACGGGCTTTCGCTCTATTTCTACTTTACCATGGTGTTTTCGGCGGGTTTGGTGCCTTGGTATATGGTTTCCAAAATGATCGGCGCATATGACAATATGCTGGCGCTCATCGTGCCCTCGCTCATGTTCTCGCCGTTTAATATGTTTCTGGTGCGCAATTTCGTAAACGGTATACCGGACGCGCTGAACGAATCGGCGCGCATCGACGGGGCGGGGGAGGTGCGCATCGCCTTCCAGATTTATTTCCCGCTGTGCAAGGCGGTGCTGGCGACCATTACGCTGTTTTACGCCATCGGCTATTGGAACAACTATTTCAACGCGGTTATGCTCATCAACGACCGCAAGTATTATCCGCTGCAAATGCTCTTGTTCCAGATTCAATCCGAAATCACCGCTATGAGCAAGCTGATGAACGGCGCGCAGCGCGTGAATCCGCCCAAGGAGGCGTTTAAAATGGCGACCTCCGTGGTGACCATGGGTCCCATCATACTGCTCTATCCGTTCCTGCAAAAGTACTTTGTAAAGGGCATGGTCATCGGCGCGGTGAAGGGCTGATTTCGCATTCGGTTTTAACGGGCTCGTCCCGTCAAACAATATCTACAGGGTAACTGTTCAGTCCACCCGTAAATTAACATAAAATTCCAAAAGGTAAACTGGGCAGTCATGTCGAATAATAAACCATAGCAAAAAGAGCCTATGAGGAGGTGTTCGGCATGGAAAAGATGTTCAATCAGCTGCTACAG
>JAFUAR010000385.1 GCA_017460585.1 Clostridia bacterium | reverse complement strand
GGAGGAATGAATCGATGGATTTTGAGCAACTGAGCGGACAGTTGGGGCAAATGGTCAGCCTGCTGGGCGACAGTTTTGGTCCCAAAATACAGCAGTTTATGAACACGGCTTCCTCGAACGGTAAAGTGAGCGACGCAAAAAAGGCGCTGGAACAGAGCTACTCCAATTTGGGCAAAGCCGTATATGAAAAATCCCCCGATCAGCCTGTGAAGGGCTTCGAGGCGGAATTCGACGCGGTTAAATCTGCTCTAAGCGCGTTTCAGGAAGTGAACGCGAGCGTTCTCGCCGCCAAAGGCGTTAAGGTTTGCCCGACCTGCGGTAAGGAGATTCCCGCCGAGGGTAGCTTCTGCGCCTTCTGCGGAAAAAAGGTGCCGGCGCTTGGTAAGGATAACGACTATACCGTTTCCACGCGCTACGGTCAAGTTCAGGGCGTAGAGGAGAACGGCTATGTCGCCTACAAGGGCATTCCCTTTGCCGCGCCGCCCGTCGGTGAACTGCGCTTCAAGCCGCCGGTCGATCCCGAAGGCTGGGAAGGCGTGCGCGTGTGCGATACCTACGGTCCCATCGAGCCCCGCCCAGTCAATTCCATCGGCGGCGTAGTAGGCGGCGCTTCGGGCACGCCCTGCTCCGAGGACTGCCTATATCTGAACGTATATACGCCCAATCCGGACGGGAAAAAGCGCCCCGTGCTGTTCAACATTCATGGCGGCGCGTTCCAAACCGGCGACCATTCGCTCAATTCCGACCCCGCCGGTACCACTGCGCTGGACTGCGTGCTGGTGACTGCCAGCTATCGCTTGGGCGTGCTGGGCTTCTTACAGCTCGACCGCTATTTGGGCGAGGAATACATTCAGTCCGGCAATTCCGGTATGCTGGATATTATTAAGGCGCTGGAATGGGTGCACAACAACATTGAAGCCTTCGGCGGCGATCCTGAAAGGGTCACCGTAGCCGGTCAGTCGGCGGGCGCGAAGATGGTCAGCGCGCTGCTCTGCAGCCATAAGGCGAAGGGACTATTTAGCGCTGTAATGATGGACAGCGGCGCGACCAGCGCGATTCGCGACGTTCATACCGCGCAGGAAATTGCCGAGCGCTTTGCGAAAGCCTACGAGCTCACCAAGGACAACGCGCGCGAGAAGCTGCTCGAAGCGCCGTGGCAAACGCTGATGGATTACCAAGGCGTGCTGTTTGAAGGACCTTCGCTTCAAAATTTGGGACCTGTATTCGACGGCGTCAATTTTGACGGCACCGACGCTCTGGAGATTATTCGCTCCGGCAAGGCAAACTATGTGACCATTCTCGGCGGCTACAACCGCGACGAATACGCCAGCCTCATGGCCTACTACCCGATGAAGAGCGTGGACGACCTTGTGGGCTTCTTTGGCAGGAATACGCCTTACATTATGAGCGTACTGGAAAAGTACCACATTGAAGGCGACATGAAGCGATTGGTGGCGATTGTTTCCCGCTACTTCTACGGCTTCCCCTGCATCGATATGTTCGACGCCTTCGCCCAAGCCGACAAGGGTAACGCCATGTACCTGTACCGCTTTGACTGGGATTGCGGCGGTCACGGCGCGGGTCATACGCTATGCTCCGGTATCGCCACCGGCTGCACCGCCGTAATGGACCCCAACGTTACCGGCTACGAAGGATACGACGCGATCCATGAAAAAACGGCGGCGATGTGGAACGCGTTCATTCTCAACCAGAACCCCAACGTGCCGGAGCTGCCCGAATGGCCGGTATACGACAAGGATACGCGCAGCGCGATGTTCCTAGACGTGGAAAGCCACGTAGGCGAGATTGAGCACACCGACCCGAACATCTCCACTCAAACCCTCAGGTTGTAAGGAAAAGAATTCATGAAAAAGCGGCGATTGAAGCCAGACGCGGTAATCGCGGTGACACTGTCCTTCGTGGGCGGTTTGCTGGATGTATACTGCCTGTACAATTTTGACGTGTATGCCACGCTGCACACAGGCAATATGATCAAGCTCATCACGAACCTTCTGGACGGCAATTTCGTCGCTTTTTTCGATACTTTGCTGGTACTCTTTTCGTTTGGCATTGGGATATTCTTGACCAACATATACGCGAGCCGGCGAAAACGGCGCAATGAAGGCGAGATGTTCCTCATTAGCTTTGTATTGATTCTGATGGCATTCGCGGTACCCAATGACGGCGTGCCCGGGGAATTATCCGCTTGGAAGCGGCTCGCCGCCGCCCTGATTGGATTGGAGGGTGCGTTCCTCATTCACTGCTTCATGCGGTTTGGAGAATACTCCTATTCCGCCACCACCATGACCGCAAACATAAACCGCATGGTCACGGTGCTGCACAAGCGGGTGAGCGGAAAGGACAAAACTCAGAATTACGCCATTGCCGTTTACCTAATGATCTTTGCGGCATTTACGCTGGGCGTCGCCTGCGGATACGGCTATATGCGCGCCATTCCCAATTGGAACGAAGGATGGCTGCAGTGGTACGGGCACAACCTGATTTTGCTGGCGCCTATGGCTTGTATGCTTGCGCTGTGGGCACAGAACAAATGAGAGCGGAGAACACGAATCGCGAAAAGCCGAGGATGCAAACAGCAAATGACAAAAGAAAAGTGCGTAAGTCATCTCAATCGTCGCTTACGCACTTTTCTTTTTGCTAAAGCTAAATATAATTTGATATTGGCAGATCAACGCTTAAATATGGGAAACAATACGCCCGCAATCACCGCCGCGATGATTGGGTTGCCTAGTATGACGACCGCCCACTTTACGATGAGTGTTTTACGTGGGATATACGGTTTCAAATCCTCCGTTCCCGGGATTGTCCAAGCTTTTGTTTGACCCACCCAATACCAATCAATAAAGAAGCGGTCAAACAATCCCTCCGCCATGGCGATCGCATAGATTTGCCAAAACGGAGACCAGAAGCCCCTCGCGCCATTGATTCCATACACCGCCCAAATCACAAACGCGACCATGACCGACAAGGTGAAGATTTTAAAACGCTTCTTGTTTTTTGCCATGCGCTCGCGCGTAATCAATCCCATTGCAATTACGCGGTCCTGCACATCCCGTTCGAACAGGAACGCGGCGTTTTCAATGCCGTTGGCAATTCCCACTACACAAGGAACCAGCAAAATAAAACAAACGACGATGCATTCCAGAATCAGCGTCATGTTCATTTTCTCCCATCTTCTCGATATAATGCGATAAAAATACCGAGGCTTGCGTGGAACAATGCTTCCTCGCGCTTCGAATGGATTGACTAGGGCTTTTGACCGGAGTAAAGGGAAATGAGCCCACACCCAACTTCCGCTCGGAGCACAGATCGCGCCTCGGCGCGCTTTTGTCGGTCATTGCACTACGCACCGGAATGGTAGCGACCAATCGGGACCACCATGGGCGAAGCGGAAATCGGATCGACAATCACCTTGCATTCCAGATTGAAGATATTCCGGATCAATCCCTCGGTAATGACCTCCCGCGGACTTCCCTGCGCCACCAGCGCGCCGTTTTTGATTGCGAACAGGTGATCCGCATAGCGGGCGGAAAGATTCAAATCGTGAAGCACCATGACGATGGTGGTATTGCGCTTGCGATTGAGTTCTGTGAGCAGATCGAGGATTTCCACCTGATAGGTAATGTCCAAATAGGTGGTGGGTTCATCCAGAAACAATATATCCGTCTGCTGTGCCAACGCCATGGCAATCCACACGCGCTGACGCTGACCGCCGGAGAGCTCATCCACATTGCGATCGGCAAACTCGGTTACGCCCATCATCGCCATTGCCTCGTCCACGGCGGCATAGTCCTCCTTGGACATACCTTTAAAGGTGGTTTGGTAAGGATAGCGCCCTCGGGAAACCAAGTCGGATACCTTAACTCCCTCCGGCACCAACGGCGACTGGGGCAGCAGACCCAATATCTGCGCCAGCTGCTTGGCGTTCATATCGCCATAGCCCTTCCCATCCAGCAGTATGCCGCCCTTCATGGGCTGGATCAGGCGCGCAAAGGTTTTGAGCAAAGTACTCTTGCCGCAACCGTTGGAACCTATGATGACAGAAATTTTATGATCGGGGATCGTAATCGTCATATCGTCGACGATCACCTTTTTGTCGTAGCCCGTTTGCAGATGCTCGGCGGCGAGGACGTGGTCTTTGGAAATTGCATTGTCTGGCATATTCTATCCTCCAATTAAGCGCTTCTGCGATTCATGCCGATGAGCAGGTAGATTAGATACGGCGCGCCGATGATACCGGTAATGACACCCACGGGAAAACGAGTGGCGAAGGCAAATTGTCCCAACGCCTCGCTGACGAGCACGATGATTACGCCCACCAATCCGGCGTGCAGGGTATTGGTACCGCCTGTTTTCAAAAGGCGCACAGAAATTGGTCCCGCCATAAATGCTACGGACGCCATGGGTCCCGTAACCGCCGTGGCGACGGCGCACAGCACCACGGAGCTGAGAATGAGCATAAGGCGCATTCGCCTTGGACGCATACCAAGCGTAACGGGCAATTCCTCTCCCAGCCCGAGAATTTGAATATCCCTGCTGAGGAACAGTATGACGGTCGTTGTAACGACGACAACGGTCGCGAAGACGGGCACATCCTTCATTCGCACGCCGTTCAGGCTGCCGGAAAGCCAACGCAGACCATCGGAAATATTGTAATCCGATGTCTTGAGAATGATGAAGTTGATGACCGCCTGAAGCATGGCTTGCATACCGATGCCTGTCAAAATCATTTTATTGACGGAAAAGCTGCCGCGCTGAGAGATTGTCAAAATCAGCAGCGCGACGGCAATGCCGCCCGCCACAGCCAATACGGAAACCACCGCGCCGCTTAAACCCAGCACCATCATGGCAAAGATCGCCACGGCGCTGGCGCCGGAGGTGACGCCCATTACATCGGGGCTGGCGAGAGAATTGCGCAGTATCTTTTGAAAGGTGTTGCCCGCCACGCCGAAGGCAAAGCCCGCCAGCGCGCCCACGAGCACGCGGGGCACGCGGATGGTATTGACGGCATAGGTCGCGCCTTTGATGTTTTCTCCCATCAACACCCGCAGCACGGTGCCGATGCTGTATACCTGATCGCCCCACACCAGCAAAAAGCAGGAGGCGGCAACGCCCAAGAAGGCGAGAAGAACCAACACGAGACGCGACTTTCTCCTACGTGTGCGAAAGCCGGCTTCAGTAATTCCGAATCTATTCTCCATCATAGCTTACCGACCTTCGCTTTCCGAACCACTAGAATGAATACGGGCGCACCCAGAAACGCCGTAACGATGCCGACCTCCAATTCGCCCGGTCTGCCGATATAACGCCCCAATACATCCGCCAGAATCAGCAGCAGCGCGCCGTCCATGGCCGATACGGGAATTTGAATACGCAGGTCCGCGCCGCAGAAAATGCGAACCAAATGCGGCACCATTAGCCCCACGAAACCGATGGGACCGGTAAGCGCCGTAATCGCGCCGCACAGCAGCACGCCCGAAAGCGCGCCGAGGGCGCGGGTACGAGTGACATTCACGCCCAAACCCGTGGCGATATCATCTCCCAGCGCCAGCGCGTTGAGAGACGGCGTAAGCACAATTGCCAGCAGCATACCCACTACCAGCAGCGGCAGCACGGTAAGTATATTGTTCCAAGTGCCGCCGCTGATGCTTCCGACCTGCCAAAAACGGAATTCTTGAGTGACGTTGGTGCGGGGCAGCATGACGGTACTAATGAGGGACGAGCAAGCGGTGCTCACCGCCGCGCCCGCCAGTGCAAGGCGAATGGGATTGGCATTGTTATAGCTCACCGCACCCTTCCCCGGCACGAAGGAAGCAATGCCGAACACCAGCACAGATATAATGCGCGCACCCGCCAGCGCAAGCGCAATGTACTGCCCGGGAGATCTCGCGCCCAAAAACGCGATGCCCGATACCACGAACAGCGCCGCGCCGGAATTGACGCCCAGAATGGACGGATCGGCGATGGGATTACGAGTAATGGACTGCATAACGCAGCCCGCCGTGCCCAGCGCCAAACCCGCGATGAGCCCCAGAACCGTGCGAATCACGCGCTTGGTGAGTATAGGCGCGTAGAGTGCGTTCACGCTCTCGCCGCGCAGCGTCGCGATCAAATCCGATATGGGAATATCCCGCGCTCCCACGCACAGGGAGAGCGGGATAGAGATTACGAGCAGCGCGAAGCTAATGGTGATAAATAGCCAAGCCTTCTTTTGCTTCATAATGGATATTGCTTTACTGGAGATTGGCAGCCGCTTCCGCAATCAGCGCCAGATACTCGTCAATGGTCGCGGGAATGGACAGCGGAGTGGGCGTGCAGGACGCGCTAATGAGCGTGGAATCGGTATCGAGGAACACCACGGAGCCGCGCTGGACCGCGGGAATTTGGCTGAGCAGCGGGTCCGCTTGGAATACATCCAGCGTTTGGGTATCTCCCCACGCTACAATCAGATCGAGATCGTTCAGCACGTCGATATTCTCGGAGCTGACGGTCATGAAGAAAAAGCTGCCGTCATCGAGCGCGCGGATATTCTCCGGCAGGGTAAGACCAAGATCGATCAAGTAGGAAGCGCGGGGATCCTTCGGCATATACACGAAAAAGGAACTGAGGTTGGAAACATCGAAGTAGCAGTACGCCGCGGTCAGACCCTGAATTTCGGGATAGCCCGCCGCCTTTTCAGCAATCAGCGCACTGATCTCTTCCACCAACGCGTCGGCTTCTTCCTCCAAACCCAGCGCTACGGCGTTATCGCGCGTCATATCCTGCCAAGTGGTCGCCCAAGCCTCCTTGGTATAACCCACGGTAGGAGCGATTTCGGAAAGCTGCTCGTAGTCTTCGGCGGTAATGCCGGAATATACGGCCAAAATGACATCGGGCTCGGCGTTGTTAATCGCCTCGAAATCTAAACCGTCGGTATCGTCAAACACGTTCGGCTCGTCCACGCCCAGTTTGGCAAACGCTTCATTCGTCCAGTAGAACAAACCGTTGGCATCCGCAGAACCGTACGTGGTTTTGGATACGCCCACGGGAGCGACGCCCAGTGCCAGCGGTACATCCAGATTGCCCCAGCCGATGGTGGCAACGCGCTCGGGGCGCGTCTCCAATACCGTTTCGCCCAGCGCATGGGAAACCGTTTTAGGATATTCAGCATCCTCCGCGAAGGCAGCTGCGCCCAGAGCCATGCTCAGCGCTATGACGATGGAAAGGAGCAAAACGAGAGATTTCTTCATGACAATCATCCTCCGATCGATGTTAATTAGGATTAACTAACCATTTAGCATAGTACCATAGGTGCTCCAACCTGTCAATTGGATTTACTGTTAATTTGTATTAAGTCTACGCTGAACGAAGGAAACGCCCATATGCGCAGAAAATGAGACTTACGCAATAGCTTACGCTTCCTCAATAATGTACGCCGCCACGATCTCCCCATAGTAGCAAATGTGCTCATCCATACTCATGGGATATCCACTTTGCGCTCCCCATTCATGCGGCTCGGAGGTGTGATCTCGATAGACGACGCGGCATTCCTGCGT
>JAFUAR010000384.1 GCA_017460585.1 Clostridia bacterium | reverse complement strand
GCATTGGCACGAAGAGTTCGAAGCGATCGTTATAGAACGCGGAAGCTGTCGAATTACCACTGGAACCGACGAAGTTATATTGCATATGGGCGAGGCTTTCCTCATCAATAGCGGCGCGCTCCATTCCTGCGCCTGTGCGCAGCGTGGCGGAGAGTGCCTACTGCGCTCCATCGTCTTTTCCCCCGCGCTGATCAGTTCCGCCGGAAATGTGATATGGGAAAAATACTTATCTCCTATATTCACCCATTCGCAGGCGCGCACACTCCTTCTTACCCCAAAAGAAAAATGGCAAAGCGATGCGATCGCTCATATTTTGCGCGCTTGGAAAATGTGTGTGGATGAACCGGAGGCTTATGAAATTGCAGTGCGCAACGAATTGTCCTCACTGATAGCCATATGGCGCGCAAATCTTCCTAGCGCTGTGCGGGAAGGAGGCGCACCCGAAATCCGCTATGAGCAGCGCGTCAAGCAAATGTTAACCTTCATTCGCGAACACTATGCCGAGGAGATTGACACCAGTGCCATTGCCGCGAGCGCGGCGATCAGTGAAAGCGAGTGCCTGCGATGTTTCAAAAAAATGTTGAATACAACTCCAAACCGCTACCTCGCGACCTATCGTTTGGAACAAGCGGAAGCTTTACTGCTCCACACAAATCTATTGATTGCGGAAATTGGCGCAAAATGCGGATTCAACGAAATGAGTTACTTTGCCAGAGCGTTTCGCATGAAATATGGCTCAACCCCGCGAACATATCGAATACGGATGAAAGCATAAGTGATCTGCGCTTTTTCCAGCGTCTTCCGTTCTTGCATTGTATTTCAACTGTGTATCGATCAAAAAACTATTTCGCTTCATTGATTTTGTCCTATAGATCGGGTATAATGAATGCATTAATGAAGGAGGCGAATCCTCATGCGCGCAAAAACTCAAAATAAAAAATACAGGATCATGTCTATTGATCCATATCTTCAGCCATTTTACAAGGATATCACCCTGCGAATGCAACGCAATGCGGATACCCTGCAAAAGCTGCTGGGCGAGCAGGCGGATCTTTCCTCCTTTGCCAATGGTTACCTGTATTATGGTTTCCATCGCACCGAAACGGGCTGGGTATTTCGCGAATGGGCGCCGGGAGCGGATTCCGTTCATTTGATCGGCGATTTCAATGGCTGGAACCGTGAAAACCATCCCCTCACCCGCTTGGAAGGCGGCAATTGGGAAATCGTTCTCGAAGGTGAGAACGCGCTGAGCCACGGGCAGCGGGTAAAGCTGCAGATCACGCGCGGCGCACAGCGCTTTGACCGTATTCCTTCCTACATTTTGCATACCGAGCAGGTAAAGGAAGAACAAAATCAGTTTACCGGCGTCATTTGGGCTCCGCCGCGTCCCTTCGCATGGACCGACGGCGGCTACGGAAAGCGCAAGGTCTCTCCCCTATTCATATACGAATCACATGTGGGCATGGCGCAGGAAAGGGAAGGCATCGGCACCTACCGCGAATTTGCCGATTTCAACCTGCCTCGCATACAAAGCCTTGGCTACAATACCGTACAGCTCATGGCGATTATGGAACACCCGTACTATGCCTCGTTCGGTTATCAGGTAACCAATTTCTTCGCCGCGAGCAGCTGGTTTGGCACGCCGGATGATTTGAAATACCTAATCAACAAAGCGCATGAACGCGGAATGTATGTGCTGCTGGATGTGGTACATTCCCACGCCAGCGCCAATGTGGGCGAAGGATTAAATCTGTTTGACGGCACGGAGGATCAATATTTCTTTGCCGGCGACCGCGGTAATCATCCCGCATGGGGTTCAAAGGTATTCAACTATGGAAAGCATGAAGTCATTCATTTTCTGCTTTCCAACCTCAAATTCTGGCTGGACGTATACCACTTCGATGGTTTCCGCTTTGACGGAGTCACCTCCATGATCTATCAGGATCACGGACTGGGTACGGCGTTCACCGATTATAGTCAATACTTTGGTTTGAACACCAATGTGGATGCGATTACCTATCTACAGCTCGCCAACGAACTGATTCACGCGGTCAACCCCTTTGCCGTGACCATCGCGGAGGATATGAGCGGTATGCCTGGAATGTGTATTCCTGTGCGCAGCGGAGGTATCGGATTCGATTATCGCCTTTCTATGGGCGTACCGGACTACTGGATCAAGTTGCTGAAGGACGTGCCCGACGACCGCTGGGATATGTTCCAGCTCTGGTATGAAATGACCACTCGCCGTCCGCAGGAGAAAAATGTCGGCTATTGCGAAAGCCACGATCAGGCGTTGGTGGGCGATAAGACCATTATATTCCGCATGGCGGATGCTGAAATGTACACCGGTATGGACAAGGCATACCATTCATTTACCATTGATCGCGCCATCGCCCTGCATAAAATGATCCGCTTCATCACGCTGACGCTGGGGTCGGAGGCGTATCTTAACTTCATGGGCAATGAATTTGGACATCCGGAATGGATCGATTTCCCCCGCGAAGGCAATGGATGGAGCTTCAAGTACGCGCGCAGACAGTGGTCGCTGGCGGATAACGGATACCTGAAGTATCAGTGGTTGCAGCAATTTGATGTGGCAATGCTGAAATTTGCGCGCAAGTATCGCGTACTCAACAAAACGGATGTGGTTAACCTGTGGATCGATCAGGAGCGCAAGCTTCTAGCTTTTGCAAAAGGCGGACTCATCTACGTGTTCAACTTCAATCCCACCTACTCCCCCACGGATTTCTTTGTGCCTGCCCACATTACCGGCGCGGGTCGCTATCAAGCGATTTTCTCTACCGATAAAGTAGACTTTGGCGGTCAAGACCGTGTAAGCGAAAAGTATATCTACTACACACAGCAAAAGCCCAATAAGGGATTGGGGTTTGAAATTTATATTCCTTGCCGCACCGCCATCGTGTTCAAAAATGTCGGCGAATAATAAATAGTACCTAAGCAATCCACATTCTATTCAGAGAGGATCATCTGTGACGCATATACAAGCGGAGCAGCTCAAAGGCATCGAGGTTCAGCTCAATGCCATTCAGGCACAGCTGGAACACCTTCGAAAAGAAATAGAAGATGTGGATGTGCTTGGACAAATCGAATATTCCATTGATTTGCTGAGCGACGCGCGCGATGCGCTGAGCGACATCGCATAAAGCGCGAGCATTCGCGTATCCATCGAAGAAAAAACTGCCGAAGATACGCTGGCTGCAACCCGTAAATTTCTCTGTAACAGCAAAAGTTTATATTAAGCCGCGAACGCATTTACGATCGCGGCTTATATCGTTATCGCCTCGCATTCAATCACCATAACTCCATTTCTCCGTGAACAAAGCGTGAATATTCTCTGAAAAATTCAGGCGAACAATCACAATTTCGTTGAAAGCATAGCATGAATATGCTATACTTTAGCTTGTAAAAAAGGTTTTTGGAGGAAATTCATATGTCCCTTCGACGCTTCGGCGTATTGTTTTTGCACATGGCGCTTCTGCTGAGCTTCGCCAGCTTTTGGGCGGTGCCCGCACTGGCGGAAACCCCTTACCATATTACCGTGGACCTCACCAATCAAATCGTTACCATTTATTCTACGGAGGACGAGAGCATCGTTCGGCAGATGCTCTGTTCCGCAGGCGTACAGGATTCCACGCCCGTAGGCACCTATACCATGCCGGAAAACTTACAGCATAAGGACGACCGAAAGGAATGGTACCATTTCAAGGGCTTCGGCGTTTACGCCAAATATGCTTCCCGCATTTATCGCGGCATCATGTTCCATTCCCTGACCTGCCGCAAGAAGAACGAGGCTACGGTATACCCCAGCGCCGTGCAGGCGTTCGGTACGCCCGCTTCACACGGCTGTATCCGCCTACGCTTCGCGGATGCGGAATTCATCGCCAAGAACTGCCTCAAGGGCACACAGGTCGTCATTTACAAAGAAGATGAAATCGATGCGGATCTGCGCGAATTGTTGATGGAATCCTCATATACCAATGAAAACGGTATGAGCTATACCACCTTTCTGGGCATTCCGGAAGATGAAGAGGGCGTATTAAGTCGCTCCAGCGTGGGCGACGATGTGGAGTACCTGCAAATGCGTCTTCGTGCTCTTGGATACTTTTCTGAAGATATCGACGGCGTATACGGCACGGCGACCATCGCCGCAGTGAAGCAAGTTCAGCGCGCCATGGGCGATCAGGCGACCGGCTATACCACCTCTTCCACACTTGAAAAGATTTACTCCTCCGACGCGCCCACGGCAACCAGCGTAACGCTTACGGAAGGCATGAGCGGTCCCACCGTGCGCAAGCTGCAAGGCTGGCTGACGGATCTCAAATTGTATGATGGCGATATTGACGGCATTTACGATGGCGACGTAATCGACGCCGTAACCACCTTCCAGCAGGTATATGGCTACGCGACCGACGGCGTTGCGACGCCCACCGTTCAGAAAGCCTTAAACTACGAATCGGAACGGTTGGAAGCAATTTTTAACGGCGAAGATTATCAGCTGGATTCCAGCACCGAAACCGTGGCGCTGGCCACTATATCCGCCAAGGTGCGCGTACGCATTCGCGACGAGGCGACCACCAACAGCAAGGCACTGGAAAGCCTGAAAAACGGCACAACTGTAATGGTGTTGGAGCAGGGCAAAGAGTGGAGCCATATCCGCTACGGCGAGAACACCGGCTATATTCGTTCTGATTTGCTCTCGTTTGATGACCGCAGCATGAGCTGTCTGGTATACACATCGGCAAGCGGTGCGACTGCGCGTATTGGCAATAACGCGGAGGAATACTTCTCCGGCGCACAGCTTCCCGCCGAGCTGTTTGAACAGCGCCTAACCGCCGAAAGCAGTACCGGTGAAGCGTTGCCCAAAGCAACGCTGGAGCTGAGCCACTCGCTCAACGATATCGCCATTGTGAATACCGGAAGCGACGCCGTAAAGCTCAATATGCGCAAAGCCGCCTCCACTGATTCTGACATACTCGCCGAACTCTCCAACGGCACTGTGGTAGACGTGGTGCTCAAGGGCGAAGAATGGTCCCTGGTCAACCTGAACGAGGATAAGGGATATCTGCTCAACGCCTATCTGGATTTCGCGAGCGAATCCAACGAACGCTCTATATTCGAGGATGCGGACGAATATGAGTTTGATGAAGAGGATGGTCTGACCGCAACCGTGGTCAAAAAATGCACTGTGTACGACTTGGACTCCGAGGATGCAAAGAAGCTCGGCACGCTATCCTCCGGCACACAGGTGAATATCATCCTCTCCGATGATGATTGGACCATGATCGAATATAAGGGAAAACAAGGGTATATTCAAAATGAATATCTACAGTTCAATTTAGCGGAAGAATATATTTAATATCCGGAAATACGAAGCTCCGTCGGGTGGCAAAACCGACGGAGCTTCATTTTGTACACAGGGGACTATAATGGTATTTTCTTTCCCCGCAAACAAACAATTCGGGGTCGTTTGTCCGGCGAGGTATTGAACTGCATATTCCCACCGAACAAAACACCGCGTGGAGAAAACCACGCGGAACCTTACGCCCTATGGACATACGCCCATCAGGCAACGCATTTCATGGTTCCGGCAGAAATACAACCTGTTTTCATGTATCTGACCTATCTCTCTCGCACAAAAGCGGAAAGCCTCCCAGTGACCGACTCGTGGGTTTTTGACCCTTTCCATGTTCCGTACTGAAACGGCAAAACAGGCTTATGCAATTTTCAAACATATTATACCACAAGGGCTGCAATCGATAAAGCAAAATACATAATTTAACATTATAGCTTTCAAAGCCCGAGTCCACGCGCACTGCAAATCAAGATACCGCCGCAAGGAGCTCACATCCTGCGGCGGCATCAAAACGACTATAGAACGAATTACTTATAGCTTTCCAGCACCTTCAAAGCGCGGTCGGGATAATTGCTGATGATGATATCTGCCCCTGCCTGAATGGAATTGCGAATATCCTGCTCATCGTTCGCGGTCCACACATTGACTGCCAGACCCAGCGCGTGCGCCTTTTCCACTTCGCCCGCAACCTGCAGTTCAGAGAAATGCGGATGGATCGCGTTTGCGCCTAGCTTTTTCGCATACTCCCACGGCTCGATCAGGAAACAATCATACAGCAATCCACAGGGCAGGCTGGAATCAATCTTCTTCACGCGCAGCATACTGTAGTGGTTGAAGCTGGAATAGAGCACGGAATCCGTCATACCCAATTCATCCGCAAGCTTAATGCACTTTTCCTCCAGCCCTGGGTAATCAATGCGTCCATTTTTGAGTTCCGCATTGATCTTGAGTCCATAGGGCTTGAGCAGCTCGTATACCTCGCGCAGCGTGGGAATCGTAGCCTTTTCATACTCCGGATGCGTATTATTGAACTTAAACTTCTTGAGTTCCGCCGTAGTCATTTCGCAAATCAGACCGGTGCCGTTGGCAACTCGGTCAATACGCTCATCGTGCGCCACGACCAGCTCGCCATCTTTTGCGATGTGCACATCCAGCTCCACGCCAGCCACGCCCATCTTCGCCGCCAGTTCGAATGCCTCCAGCGTATTTTCCGGCGCATAACCGGACGCGCCTCGATGTCCATAAATAACCTGCATGGAAATTCCCTCCTCGTTATCGCTTCATTGGCAAAGACTTTTCAAACTCGCCTTTACCGTACTGGAATATTATAGCGCATTGTCAGAAATTTGTCCATGCGGAAATCTACGCAGAAAGATGCCGATCAGTTCACATTCCTAGTGATGGAACAACCTCATTCCCGTAAACGCCATAATGATGCCGTAGCGATCACAGCAGGAAATGACGCTCTCATCGCGAATAGAGCCGCCGGGCTCGGCGATGTAGCTTACGCCGCTTTTGTAGGCGCGTTGAATGTTATCCTCAAAGGGGAAGAACGCGTCCGAACCAAGCGATACGCCTCGAATCCCATCCAGCCAAGCGCGCGCCTCTTCCTGCGTGAGCGGCTCCGGACGGCGGGTAAAATACTTCTGCCAGTTTCCCTCGGCGCACACATCTTCTTCATTTTTGTTGATGTAGCCGTCGATCACATTATCGCGCGTCGGGCGAGCGATATCGTCGCGGAACGGCAGCGAAAGCACCTTATCATACTGCCGCAGGAACCACGTATCCGCCTTGGAACCCGCTAGGCGAGTGCAATGAATGCGCGATTGCTGACCCGCGCCCACGCCAATCGCTTGACCGCCCAGCGCATAGCATACGGAATTGGATTGCGTATATTTCAGGGTAATGAGCGAAACAATCAGATCGCGCGCCGCCTCTTCCGGAAGCGCCTTATTCTGAGTAACAATATTGCTCAGCAACGCGCGATTGATCTTGAAGTTATTCCTTCCCTGTTCAAAGGTAATTCCAAAAACCTGCTTGCGCTCCGCCAATTCGGGCACGTAATCCGGATCGATCTGAACAATGTTGTAGTTGCCCTTGCGCTTGGCGCGTAAAATCTCAAGCGCATCCGGCGTATAGCCGGGCGCGATTACGCCGTCAGATACCTCGCGGCTGAGCACCTTCGCAGTCGCCGCATCGCAAATATCGGAAAGCGCCGCCCAGTCGCCAAAAGAGCTCATGCGATCCGTGCCGCGTGCGCGAGCATATGCGGTTGCCAGCGGGGAATCGCTCACTTCGGGAATATCGTCTACAAAGCAAGCGCGCCGCAAGGCTTCGGACATAGGCACACCCACCGCGCCGGAGGTTGGACTCACGTGCTTGAAAGAAGCCGCCGCGGGCAAGCCCAGCTCCGCTTTGAGCTCGCTAACCAGCTGCCATGAGTTGAGCGCATCCAGGAAATTAATGTAACCCGGGCGTCCCGAAAGAATCTGAATCGGCAATTCTCCGCCGTTTTCCATATAAATGCGTGCCGGCTTCTGGTTGGGGTTGCAGCCGTATTTCAATTCAAATGAATTCATGCTCCGCCTCCGTTACTGGTTTTTGTTGATAAGGCGCGTATCGCTCTTTCCAGTTGCGGAATCGATATAGCGCACATAGAGTGAAATCTTATTATCCGCATCCAGATTGTCCCAAATATCGCTCGTAAAGGCGTCGATATCCTCGGGAATGGTTACGCGCTCCGGCTCTCCCTGAAAGGTGGGAATAGGATTGCCATCGCATACATAGGTATGCAGGAAATGCCCCATGCCCCGCACGGAGGGATATTGGAAGGTGTAGCGGCAGCAGTCGCTTCCTTCCGCGTCCACGGATTTGAGTATGCTCATATCGTAGCGAAAGCCATTATTGGTAAAAGTCGCCATGCCGCTGATGCGCGGGGTAAAATTGGGACCATCCGGCTCGAAGCAGCGCGTCCGAAGCGCTTCAGAAAAATCCCCGCCTTCTTTCAAGGCATTATAGATGGTATCGGTCTGGTCGCCGTTGGTCACAATATAATGGTTCTCGTATTCGCGCACAGCCGCGTAAATAATAAGGCTGGGATCTTCCACCTTGCTCAAGTCGTATGGCTCGGTAAATATCGCGCCGTCTCGTTCACTGAATACGCGATTGCGACTGTTGGCGCTGCGCCCCATAATGAAATATGCCGATGCCAGCCTGCCGCTCGGCGTAGTGCCCAACACAATGCCGCGACCCACATAGCTATTGCCGTGAATTCGCTCGCCTACGGATTTGCACTCATATATATTCATGAATCTCTCTCCTTCATTTCCGCGCAGACCATCTCAACCGCTTTGGGCAAAAGCTTCCACTCCGCCAGCCGCATAATGCGCTTTTGCAGCGTTTCGGGTGTATCATCCGCCCGCACTGCCACAGCCTTCTGCAGCAATATTTCGCCGCCATCCGGTATTTCATTCACGAAGTGCACCGTTGCGCCGGAAACCTTTACGCCCTTTTGCAGCGCCGCTTCATGCACCTTTAGCCCATAGAACCCCTCGCCGCAGAACGAAGGAATGAGCGAGGGATGAATATTGAGAATGCGCCTCGGGTAGCGGCTCGTAAAGCTTTCGGATAGAATCGCGAGAAAACCCGCCAGCACGATGATATCAATCTGCGCTTCCTCCAGCGCTCTGATGATCGCGCCCTCGAATTCCGCTTGCGAGGAATACGCGCGGCGAAGAATGGTGCGAGCGGAAATACCCGCCTTTTTCGCGCGCTCCAACGCATACGCACCCTCCACATTGGATACGACCAATTCAATCTTGCCGGAGGGAATCGCTCCGCGACGCTGCGCATTGATGAGCGCCTGCAGGTTGGTACCGCCGCCGGAAACCAGCACCGCTACGCGCTTTGCGCTCACAGAATCACCTTCTCCTCGGAGGCGATGATCTCGCCCAACAGCACCGCCTGCGCGCCGCTTTCATTGAGCACGCGAACGGCTTCGTCCGCCTGATCGCCCGGCACTACAATGCTCATGCCAATACCCATATTGAATGTATTGTACATATCGCGTTCCGGAATATCTCCGGCTTTGGCGATTAAATCGAATATGGGCTGATGTGGAATGCGCGAGATATCCAGCTTTGCGCCCAATCCATTGGGAATGGAACGCGGGATATTTTCATAAAAGCCGCCGCCTGTAATATGCGAAATACCCTTCGCCTGCACGCTCTCCAAAAGCTTAAGCACCGGTTTTACATAGATACGGGTAGGGGTTAGCAGTACTTCCCCCAAACTCTTTCCGCCCAGCTCGTCTACAGGCTTTCCCAAATCGGCATTTTCGGTATTCAATGCCTTGCGCACCAGCGAAAACCCGTTTGAATGCACGCCGCTAGAGGTTAAACCGATCACCGCGTCGCCCTCTTGCATGGTATCGGGGCGAATGATCTTTGCCTTATCTACCACGCCGGTCGAGTAACCCGCGAGATCATATTCGTCTTCCGGGTAGAATCCCGGCATTTCCGCCGTTTCTCCGCCTATGAGTGCCGCGCCCGCCTGAACGCAGCCCTCCGCAACGCCCTTCACGATATCCGCTATGCGCTCGGGCACATTCCTGCCGCAGGCAATATAGTCCAAAAAGAACAACGGCTTTGCCCCGCAGCAAATGATGTCGTTCACGCACATTGCCACGCAGTCGATACCCACGGTATCGTGCCGATTCATCTGGAACGCCAATTTGAGCTTCGTCCCCACGCCGTCTGTGCCGCTTACCAGCACAGGGCGCGAAATGCCCGTCAAATCCAATTCAAACAAACCGCCGAAACCGCCTACATCCGAGCATACGCCGCTGGTCATAGTAGAGGCGATGTGCTTTTTCATGAGTTCAACCGCGCGATACCCCGCGGTAATATCCACGCCCGCGGCGGCGTAGCTCTCCGATCTGGATTGCGTATTCACAACTTATTCCCTCCCGTTCCAGCAATAGGTACACAGCTTGCAGCTCGGAATGCCGATGGCTTCCACCACGCCCTCCAGCGATTGAAACTCCAACGAGGCGAAATGCATCTGTTCGCAAATGGTCTCGCGCAGTTTTTTACCACGCTCTGTAGAGGAATCGCTGTACTCCTCGATATATTGGAAGGCTTCTTCTCCCTCCAGCTCCATCATCACCCTGCGCGCAATGAGCTCCATATCCGAAGTGGCGCGAGAAAAATTGAGATACTTACAGCCGAACATAATGGGCGGACAAGCCGAGCGCATATGCACCGCCCGCGCGCCGTTGGCATAGAGAAATTCCACGGTCTCGCGCAGCTGCGTGCCGCGCACAATGGAATCGTCCACAAAAAGCAGGTTTTTATCCTTAATAAGCGCATGGATGGGAATCTGCTTCATTTTTGCAATGCGGTTGCGCTCCTGCTGGCGCGTGGGCATGAACGAGCGCGACCATGTGGGCGTATACTTCACAAACGCGCGCGCAAACGGAATTCCGCTCTCGTTGGCATAGCCGATGGCGTGCGGCGTACCCGAATCCGGAACGCCGCCCACATAATCCACCTCGGCATCTTCCAATACTTCCGCATCGTGCCGCGCCATGATCGCGCCGTTGCGATAGCGCATGAGCTCCACGTTGACGCCCTCATACGAGGAGGTGGGATAGCCGTAGTAGCTCCAAAGGAAAGAGCAGATGCGCATTTCCTGCCCGGGCGCGCTTAACTGCGTAACCCCTTCCGCCGTAATGGATACAATCTCGCCCGGTCCAAGCTCCTTCTCGTCTTCATATCCCAGCTTTTCATAGGCGAAGCTTTCGAACGAAACGCACAAGCCCTGTTCGTTCCTGCCAACCAATACCGGCAGACGACCCACGCGATCGCGCGCAGCGATCAGGCTGCCGTCGTCCTT
>JAFUAR010000383.1 GCA_017460585.1 Clostridia bacterium | reverse complement strand
CATATTTGGTGCGGGCGAAGAGACTCGAACTCATACGCCTTGCGACAATAGATCCTAAATCTATCGCGTCTTCCATTCCGCCACGCCCGCACGTCTCGCGCAAACGCAGTTGCGACCAACAAGAATAATTGTATGTCAAATTGACTCATTTGTCAATAGCGAATTTAAAATTTTATAAATCGCATGAAATGAAGGGATGTTCCCGATGCTCTATCCTCAAACTGGAACCTGCCTTTGCGCTGCACCGCCATTCATTTTGTGTATTCCAGCCTTGACATTCCCTATTGTAAAGCGTATAATAAATGTCGGTAAAAACCAAACGAAATGGAGGCATTTACATGAAGAAAGTATTGTCTGTATTGCTGGCTGTGCTTATGCTGCTGGGTTGCATGAGCTTTGCGCTCGCGGAAGAGGTTGATTCCGATCTCGTTGCCGCCGCGCAGGATGAAGGCGAGCTGGTCGTATATGGTTCCTGCGAAGAACCTTATCTGATCGCAGCCTGCCAGAAATTTGAGGAACTCTATGGCATCAAGGTCAGCTATCAGCGCTTGTCTACCGGCGAGGTGCAGACCAAGATCGCCGAAGAGAAGGGCAACCCCTCCGCCGATGTGTGGTTTGGCGGCACGAACGATCCCTACAATGAGGCTGCGAAGGATGGTCTGCTGATGGCGTATGAGGCGACCAATGCCGCACACCTCACCAAGGATTCCTACCGCGATGCGGACGGCTATTGGTACGGCATCTATCAGGGTATTCTGGGCTTCATGGTCAATACCGAAGAGCTCGAGCGCCTTGGTCTGGAAGCGCCTAAGACTTGGGACGACCTGCTTAAGGATGAGTACAAGGATCTCATTTGGCTGTCCAACCCCAATACCGCGGGCACCGCGAAGCTGGTCATCAATACCATGGTCCAGATGAAGGGTCATGACGAGGGTATCGCCTATCTGGTAGAGCTGGATAAGAATATCGCTCAGTATACCAAGTCCGGCTCCGGTCCCTCCAAGAACGTGGGTACCGGCGAGTGCACCATCGGCATCGGTTTCCTGCATGATGGTGTGTACCAGATTCTGCAGGGTTACGACAACATTGGTTTGATCATTCCTGAGGACGGCACCAGCTATGAAATCGGTTCTACCGCTATTTTCGAAGGCTGTGAGCATCCCAACGCCGCTAAGCTGTGGATTGAGTTCGCACTGTCTCCTGATTGCGTAGAGCTGGCCGACGATGCTGGCAGCTATCAGTTCATTCTGCTCGACAACGCCGAACAGCCCGCTGCTCTGCAGGCTTTCCCGGAGCTGGATCCCAGCAAGACCATCGATTACGATTTTGAAGACGCCAAGGAGAACACCTCTAAGTACATCGAAGATTACTTCGATGCGCTGGGCGCCGCAGCGGACGATCGCTTCAAGACCGAATAATGGATCGTTAATCGTGTTTTGAACAAACCGTTTCGGGGGAGACGAGGCATTCGCCCGTCTCCCCTTTGAAATTCCACAATGATTAAAAAGGGGTGACACGAATGGCTGCGCGGCAAAGCGCAAAGCTGGATCGGAAAAAATTTTTCGCCGATCCGGTCATGGTCATCACCATTATAGTGCTCATACTGTTCTTGTGCCTGTTCATCGTATATCCGCTGGCGATTTTGCTGGTGGATAGCGTATATGTGCGCGGCACGGAACTCTATTCCATTGGCGAATATGTTACAGGTCAAGGCGTTTATTATAGGCAGGATGGTTCTGTCGCGTCCGATTCCAGCGACGCGATTTACGCAAAACTCACTTCCCCGGATGAATCGCTTGCCGATCGGCTCGTACCGTTGTACGCCACAACGGGGCTGTTTGCCAAACAGGCGCAGCTCAGGAACTCAGAGGAGACGTTGTATCTTAAGGTGGTAAACGCCACAGACCGTACTGCGTGGCTCCCGCTCAACAATGCGGAAACAGTCGCCTCCACCCCCATGACCTATAAGCAGAATGGGCGAATCATCAAAAGCATGGAGGGTATCGAAGCCTCGGAGCTTTGTGTGCAGCTCAATGCCAATACATGGACCGCGGAAGCGTTCCCGCGGATTTTCCGCGATTATACTTTCAATAACGCTCTGCGCAACACGCTGTTGTTGGGCGCGCTCACAGGGTTTGGTTCGCTGCTGATTGGTCTGTTGTTCGCGTATGTGGATGTATATGTGCACATACGCTCCAAGATCATCAAAAAGCTGTTCGATGTGGTCTCTATGCTGCCCGTGGTTTCGCCGCCGTTTGTGCTCTCCCTGAGCATGATACTGCTGTTTGGGCGCTCGGGACTCATCACCCGAAAACTGTTGGGCATTCCGGATAGCAGTGTGTACGGTATGTGGGGCATAGTCATTGTGCAGACGCTTACATTTTTCCCAGTGGTTTATCTTATGCTCAAGGGTCTGCTCAAGAATATCGATCCCTCCATGGAGGAGGCATCCCGCGATATGGGCGCTACGCGTTGGCGCGTGTTTACTACGGTCACGCTGCCGCTCATGCTGCCCGGTCTAGGCAACGCTTTTTTGGTCACTTTTATTGAATCTGTGGCCGACTTTGCCAACCCAATGATTATTGGCGGTTCGTTCGATACCTTGGCGACCACTATCTATCTGCGCATTACCGGCGGCACTTACGATATTACCGGCGCTGCGGCAATGGCGGTGGTGCTGCTGTGTATTACGCTGGTATTGTTCCTTATTCAGAAATACGTACTGGAAGCGAAAACCGCAGCCACGCTTACCGGTAAGGCGAGTCGCGTGCGTATGCTTATCGAGGATAAGAGCGTGCGCTATCCGCTTTCCTCCATGTGTTTGGTCATTTCCGTGTTCGTGGTGCTCATGTACGTGGCGGTGCCTTTTGGCGCGCTGTTTAAGCTCTGGGGACGCGACTACTCTCTCACCTTCAAGTGGTTTACTAAAATGTTCACCGAAGGCGGCTGGAAGGCGTTTAAGGATTCCTTCATCCTGTCGCTGATCTCCTCGCCGGTTACGGCGCTGCTCTCCATGATCATTTCCTATCTGGTCGTCAAGCGCAAGTTCCGCGGCAAGGCGTTTATCGAATTTACCTCTATGCTGGCCATGGCGGTCCCTGGCACAGTATTGGGCGTTGGCTTCATTCGCGGTTATGCGGGCGGAATATTCCGCACCGGTTTTATGCAGGGCATCTATGGCACGGGACTAATTCTGGTGATCGTGTTCGTAGTGCGTTCGCTGCCGGTTGGCACTCGAAGCGGTATATCGGCGCTACGGCAAATCGATAAATCCATTGAGGAATCGGCGTATGATCTTGGCGCGGGCAGCGGAAAGGTGTTTACCTCTGTGACGCTGCCGCTCATTAAGGATAGCTTTTTCAGCGGTCTGGTGACCACATTCGTGCGTTCCATTACCGCAATTAGCGCGGTGATACTGCTGGTTACGCCCAGATATCTGCTCATCACATGCCGCATTAATGAATACGCGGAAAAGGGTGAATTTGGCGTGGCCTGCGCCTATGCGACCATATTGATCATGATTACCTACGCGGCGATCCTGCTGATGAACTGGGTCATTCGGCGGTTTGGAACCAGCCGGACCGTGAATGGAAAGGAGAGCGCTTAAATGGCAACCGCAAAACAGACTAAAGGCGTGGAATTAAAGCATATATCCAAAATTTACAAAGATCCGAAAACGGGCAAGGATTTCTACGCGGTGCACGATGTGGATCTAAGTATTGCCCCCGGATCGTTCGTAACGCTGCTGGGTCCCTCTGGCTGTGGTAAAACCACTACGCTGCGCATGATTGCGGGTTTCGAAAGCCCGGACGAGGGCGATATCTATTTGGGCGGCGAACCGATCAATGAACTGACGCCCAATAAGCGCGATACGGCGATGGTGTTCCAAAGCTATGCCCTGTTTCCGCACTATAACGTGTTTGATAATGTTGCCTATGGTCTTAGGCTCAGAAAGGTGCCCAAGGCGGAAATACAACGGCGCGTTACCGAAATACTCGCACTGGTGGAATTGGAAGGGATGGAAGCGCGCATGACGAACCAGCTCTCCGGCGGGCAGCAGCAGCGCGTAGCGTTGGCGCGCGCGCTGGTGGTTGAACCGGGCGTATTGCTGTTTGACGAGCCGCTTTCCAATTTGGACGCAAAGCTGCGCGTGCAGATGCGTACCGAAATTCGTCGCATTCAGCAGAAGCTCGGTATTACCGCAATATACGTAACGCACGATCAGTCTGAGGCGATGTCAATTTCAGACAATATTATTCTCATGAAGCAGGGCGTCATTGCGCAAATGGGTTCGCCCATGGAAATCTACTATAAACCCAATAGCGAATTTGTGGCGGATTTCATTGGCGAATGCAATTTCCTGAAGGGACGTGTGGTTCAGGCTGGCAACGGGGAGGCTTCTGTACAGATCGACGGTACGCCGGTAACAGTGGAAACCGACAAGGCGGTATCCACGGGCGATGAAGGCGAGATCGTACTGCGTCCGGAGGCGATCCGAATTGCGGATGAAGGGTTGCTGCGCTGCAAGGTGGAGCTGAGTTGCTTTATGGGTTCTTATCAGAACTACCACGTTCGCGTGGGCGATACGTTGGTCAAAATTACGGATAACTGCCCCATTAATAAAAAGATATTCAATGTGGGCGATACCGCGTATATTTCCTTTGATAAAGCCTGTGCTCACCTGCTGTAGCATTTTTTCTTCAATGTTAGGCGCTCCATTTCTCTGAATGCGAAATGGAGCGCCTTGTCATAGCGTGCAGCGCATAATGAGTTCTTCTCCTCTTTCTTGTACCGTTTGGAAGCCATGCCTTCTATAGAGCCTAAGCGCGGAATTTTTCGCTTGTACCGAAAGCGACAGGGCGGAAAAACCGTGGGCATATACCTCTTGTTTCAGAAGCTCCAGCAGGGTCGACCCTATGCCTCTGCCACGAAATGCGCGTTGAACGGATATGGCAATGGAAGGCGTATCGTCGTCGATGTGCCCGTAATCGTTCATCACGCGCGCCCACGCCATACCGACAATCGAGCCCTCACTTTCGGCGAATACGCCGCAATCCGCAGCGTATTCGCCAAAGCCTTGAATGTAGACCTGCAAATTAGGCGTATTCAATATATCTCTGGGCGGTTTCGCCTGTCCGTCCGGTACGAATATACATTCATACAGAAAATCAGACATAAAAACTTGATCCCGAGTCTCCAATGGGCGAAAGGTAATCTGCGAATTCGCCATCAGTATCCAAACACCTCCTGCGCGCGCTTCATGTTTGCGCGTATGCTTACGCCGAATGGACAGCGCTGTTCGCACGCGCCGCATTGCACGCAGTCGCCGGCGTGGCGTTCAAGCACTTTGTAATGTTCGCGTACGGTCTCTGGAAGTGTTCCTTGTGCCTTGGCGAGGTTCAGGAATTTCGTCACTTCGGCGATATCGATGCGCTGCGGACAGGGAGCGCAATGGCTGCAATACATACAATGTCCCTTCCAACTGATCTTGGGGAAAGAAGTGAACGCCTGCGCGTAATCTCGCTCTTCCGGAGTTGCGCTTTCATATGCGAGCGCGGCGTCGAGCTGCTCTAGATTGTGTGCGCCAACCAATACGCTGCTGATTGCGGGGCGAGTTAGGCAGTAGTGAATGCATTGGTTGACTGTAAGCGCCGCTCCGGCGGGGGAGAGCTCCGCGTTTAACAAGTCGCCGCCGCCAAAGCACTTCATTACCGTAATCCCCACGCCCATGCGCTGGCAGGTCTCGTAGAGCTTCTGGCGCTCGGGATCCATGTTGGTTAGGGGCGCGGCGTACGCAGAATCCGCCCAGAGCTGTTCCACATCCTCGTTGGCGGGTTGCAGATCGTAGCAGGGATTCACGCTGAACATCAGCACGCGTATGGCGCCGGTTTCTATCGCCTTTAGTGCTACCTGAGGGTTGTGCGAACTAAGACCAATTTCGCGAATACGTCCCTCGCGCTTGAGTTTTTGCGCAAAGTCCAGCACGCCGCGGTTGACGATCTCGTCCCAGTCCTTCAGCGAATCACAGTAGTGAATCATGCCGATATCAAGCGTATCGATATCGAGCAGGCGCATCATTTCCTCAAAGCCTTGTTTTACGGCGGGCAGATCGCGAGTGCGCAAATATTGACCGTTTTTCCATGTAGAGCAAATATGACTTTGGATAATGAACTTATTTCTGCGCCCATGCAGCGTGCGCCCCACTGCGGCGCGAACCTGTGGATCAGAGGCGTACAGGTCGAAAATGTTCACGCCCGAGTCGGCGGCTCTGTCCAAAAGATCTCCGCACATACGGTATTCGGCTTCCGAGAAACCTTCGCATCCCAGACCAATTTCGCTTACCTGTATATCCGTAGCGCCCAAATTGCGATAAACCATGCGCATGAATTCGTCGCTCCTTCCATTATGGAATTCCTCTCCCATGGTTATTATGCAATAATAGGGTGTGTTTCGTCAAGGAAGAAACGCTTTTTTACTTCACTTCGCTTGCGCGACTGAATCGTTGCAGTTATGCTAAATGGGGGTGTGTTTTACAAAAAATGCGTCCAATGATATCTTTCGTGTATCTTGAAAGCAAGGTATTAATGTGGTATAATCACTTTACTTTGATACTATGATAAAGCAATGGCGATAGGGGGCATTGGCATGACTTGGAAAGCGCCCGATCTTTCCCCTGCGGAGCGCGCCACGCTTCAGCTGCGGGGGCTGTATGAGCAATACGGATATCGGTTGTATCAGGTGAGCCAGTTTGAGGAATATGGGCTGTACCTGCAGTTTAAGCGTTTTTTGAATGGCGGTAGAATATTGAGCTTTACCGATTTGGACGGTCGGTTGCTGGCGCTGAAGCCGGATGTCACGCTCTCTATTGCCAAGAACGCGCGGCTCGATCGCGGTGCGGAAAAGGTATATTATATCGAAAACGTATATCGTGAAAGTCTCGCGGCGGGTACCATGCAGGAAATCGCTCAGATGGGGCTCGAGTACATCGGCGGAATCGGAGCGTATGCGCAGGCGGAGGTGCTGGATATCGCTCAGCAAACGCTCGCCTCTATCGGTCCGCAATTGATCCTCGAGGTTTCGCATATGGTCTTCCTGACAGGGCTTTTCCAAGCGCTTGGACTGGAGGGCGAAGCGGCGCCTAGCGTGCTCAAGGCGCTGTCCGCCAAGAGCGCGCATGGCGTGGAAGCGGCGGCGAAGCGCGCGGGTATTGGTCGCGCGGGCGTATCAGTGCTCAGCGAAATTACCGCTCTTTCGGGAAGCTGTGAAAGCGCGCTGCGAGCTGCGCGGCAGCTTTGCCTGAACGGGAGAATGACCGCCGCGTTGGACGAGCTTGACGAAACCGTGCGCGCGGTGGGCGATACTTCCGCCTTGCGCATGGATTTTACGCTGCAAGGCGACGTAGAGTATTATGACGGGCTGTTGCTGGCTGGCTATCTGGATGGCATTCCACGGGCGGTGCTCTCCGGTGGCAGGTATGATGGGCTCATGAAAAAGCTGGGAAAATCGGCGGGCGCCGTGGGCTTTGCGCTCTATTTGGACGACTTGAAACGTCTGCCAAGGGCGCAGCGCGCGCTGGATGCGGACGTGCTGATATTGACCGATGAAGATGTCGGCGCGACGGAGCTGCTCAAGGCGGTGCGAGAACTGATCGCGCAGGGGCTGCGCGTGCGAGTGGAACGGGAACGACCGGAACAGTTCACCTGCGAAAAGGTACTGCGCTTTGTGGAGGGGAGGCTGGAACCGTGCTGAACATCGCGTTGCCTAAGGGGCGCTTGGGCGATCAGGTATATCGGCTTTTGGCCGGCGCGGGGTACGATTGTCGCGAGGCGTTCGATGAAAGTCGCAAGCTGGTGTTCGAGAGCGAGAACGCGCAGGTGCGCTATTTTCTGGTGAAACCGAGCGACGTCGCGATCTATGTAGAGCACGGTGCGGCGGATATTGGCATAGTGGGCAAGGATATACTGTTGGAGAGCGGCGCGGAGGTATACGAGCT
>JAFUAR010000382.1 GCA_017460585.1 Clostridia bacterium | reverse complement strand
CCGCTCACCCACGGCATTACCACCACCTTCGTAGACCCCGATGTAGAAGGTTCCTTTGAAGCCGCGATTCATCCCAACACCACGGCGCTGTTCATTGAAACGCTGGGCAACCCCAATTCCAATATCATCGATATTGAAGCCGTCGCGAAGATCGCTCACGCACACGGAATTCCGCTGGTCGTCGATTCCACCTTCGCCACGCCTTACCTCGTTCGCCCCATTGATTACGGCGCGGATATCGTAGTCCATTCCGCCACCAAGTTTATCGGCGGTCACGGCACTGCCATTGGCGGCGTCATTGTAGAAGGCGGCAAATTCGATTGGAAGGCTTCCGGAAAATATCCTTGGATTTCCGCTCCGAATCCCAGCTATCACGGCGTATCGTTTGCCGACGCGGTTGGTCCCGCGGCGTTCGTTACCTACATTCGCGCCATACTGCTGCGCGATACCGGCGCCACGCTCTCTCCCTTCCATGCGTTCATATTCCTGCAGGGTCTGGAAACACTCTCGCTGCGCGTAGAACGCCACGTAGAGAACGCCATCAAGATTGTGGATTACCTTTCCAAGCATCCTCAGGTAGAGGCGGTACATCATCCGTCGCTCGCGGGTGAGCCCAGCCATAATCTCTACGCCAAGTATTTCCCGAACGGCGGCGGCAGCATCTTCACCTTCGAGGTGAAGGGCGATGCGGCGACCGCGCAGAAATTCATCGACAATCTGCCCATTTTCAGCCTGTTGGCCAACGTGGCGGACGTGAAGAGCTTGGTCATCCATCCGGCGAGCACCACGCACAGCCAGCTGACCGAAGAGGAACTGCTGGATCAGGGCATTAAACCCAATACCATTCGCCTGTCCATCGGCACTGAAAACGTGAACGATCTGATCGCCGCGCTGGATGTCGCCTTCAAGGCGGTTGAGTAAACAAAGCTCCATATACGCTCCATGGAAAACCTCTCCTAATGCGGAGCGCCCTGTCAAAAAAGACGGGGCGCTCTTCTTTTCGTTTCCCCATTGACCTGCGCATTTCTGCATTGAAGAATCAAATAATAGTACTTTGAATTGCCGCCTCTTTCTATTGACTTTTTAGGAGATGGAAATGTGCATTGTGATCAGTATCCCCTATTGAAACCGACATATTGTCAGCGCTGCGTTCAGGCAATGCTTGCGCTTGCCAAATAGAAGGGGTTTGCGGAAGTGCGAGCGAATGTCTACACCTTCAACGCACAAAGCAGAGCCATGTTGGCGCGCGTTGGATTTCGAGAAGTTTCGCTAAAATGGTTGATTTATAAGCTGAAATAGAGGGGAAAAAGTATGCTTTGGAACGAAAAGAACGAAGTCGTTTCCATGGATCGTACTGAAATGAGCTACGTTTCCTTTGGATATGGACCTCGCGCGCTGGTATTGCTGCCGGGATTGTCAGATGGGTTGACCACTGTGCGCGGCATGGCACTGCTGCTGGCAGGCGCGTATCGACTGTTTTAGGAGCGATACACGGTCTATATGTTAGTCGAAAGATACGATGCCAGCGGGATATTCTATTCGAGATATGGCGCACGATCAGGCGCGCGCCATGGCGTCTCTTGGGCTCGAGCGCGCCGCCATTATGGGTGTTTCGCAGGGCGGCATGATCGCCCAATACCTCGCCATCGATTTTCCAAGACTGGTCGACCGACTGGTAATCGCCTTTTCCGCACCGAAGGCAAACGCCTGCGTATAGAATTGCGTGCGCAGGTGGATACAGTGCACTCTACGTGGAGATCATAAAGCGCTAATGATCGATACCGCGGAAAAAAGCTATTCGATTGAATATTTAAAAAAATACAGAAAGCTTTATCCGTTCATTGGGAGAATCGGGAATCCATCGAGATATACGCGATTCCTTTGCAACGCCTACTCTATTTTACAATTCAACGCTTTTGAGGAACTAAACCGCACCGCCTGCCCCACGCTGATCATCGGCGGTGAAACGGATTAAATCGTGGGCATAGAGGCGTCTTATCAAATGAATGAGCAAATTACCGGCAGCCGTCTGCACGTCTACTACGGACTGGGACACGCCGCCTATGAAGAGGCAAAAAACTTCAATCGGCGCGGGTTACGCTTTCTG
>JAFUAR010000381.1 GCA_017460585.1 Clostridia bacterium | reverse complement strand
TTCCCATAAGCGACTGCGATGCCCATCGTGCACGCTTCCATTCATGGGCAAATCCTCCCCCTTGTCAGCCGAACAACACCAAATCCATTAACGCGCCGAAAAAGCTTTGTGGCGCCTGTGCGCTGCTGCCCCTGAATTGCGCCTGGTTTTTCCACTTTTTTACCAGTTCTACGGTTTGTGTATAGGCAAAGTCAAACCATTCGCGCAGCGTCACCTGACCATCTCCATCGCCCAATTGATCCGCATAAAGTCCCGCGTTCGCAATCCAGCCGCGCGCGCCGCCAATGCCTTCGGCTTCGTTAAAGCCGAAGCCTTGCAGCAATGCGTAGGTATAGAAATCGACGCTGGTTTGCCGCTGAGTCACATTCCAGTAGCTGGATACCGTGCTACGATGACTGGAGGCAATCACCGCGATGCGCCCGTTCTCGCTCTCCAGACGCGCGGCATTGGTATCTATAAATCCACCGCTATGGCAGGAGTCGAGCACCAAAACCACTTTGCCCGGAATCTTCTCCAATCGACTCATCAGCTCTGATCCAGTCACGAAATGCGTTCGATCAACCGCGAAAGCGTATTCGCCGCTTACGCCAAAGCTTTCGTAGCCATGCGCACAAATATACAGTATGGAAACGTCGTCCTGCGTTGCGTTGGCGAATTGTCGATCTATAGCGCTGAACAATTGCGCCTTGCTCATATCCCCATAGGGTCCGGCGATGTCATAGCGCTGACCTTCGACCTTCGCTTTCTGGAATACCTCCTTCATGCCAACGGCATTATTCCATGCAAAGGGCAAATAGCCGTCGTCGTCCTCCTCGCCAAAGAAGTAAGCGATGAGCATTCTGCGCTTGCCTCCCAAAACGTGTATCGTGACACTGGCAACGCTCCCATCCATAGCCGTAACAGATATAACGCTGCTGCCATAGCTTAGTCCTTCAATTGCTCCAGTTGTAGAATCGACCTGAGCGACAGAAGGATTGAAAGAGGTAAATTGCAGACCCAACGTGCCGATCCAGTTCTCCGGTCGCACCGAGACCCGAGCTGTTTCAATCTCTCGCAGTTCCAGCGTATCCCGATTCAGTGAAAGCGTCAAGTCGCTCAAACGTTCAACGACAGTCACGACACATTCTACTCTTAGCCCCAAAGCTTTCGCTTCTACGCCTATAATGGCGCTGCCCGCATTCTTTGCCTCGAGCATTCCATTGGCGTTTACAGTCAATACGGCGGGCGCGCTGCTTTCATAAATGCAGTATGCGCCTCCGCGATCAAAAAACGGAGTCAATGCAGCGGTATCGCCCACCAGCATGGTCGCCGTGCTTTGCGCAAGGGTTAAACTGCTCGGTGTTTCAAGTACGCGAACCTCAACCTCCACCCGCGCGCCAAGCGCACTCTCCACAATAATCGCAGTAGTGCCGAGCGAAACCGGCGCGACACACCCTCGCTCATCCACCCGAGCGACGGACGGATTCAAACTGATATATCGAAGCTGCGCGAAAGCATTGACAGGTTCAAACACAGGTTCGAGCATTGCAGTGTCCCTCAGGCACAGTTCGAGTGCTTCGGGCAAAATGCGGAAGCTGTCGGCTGCTTGCAATACCGAACACTGCCAGCGCGCCTGAACGCCATTTGAGATTTCGGCGATGATTTGAGTATCTCCAATGGATATACCCAGCACGGTTCCATCCTCATCGACCCGCGCAATGGACTCATCCAAGGAGCGATATGCTATGGTCGCGCAGGCGGTGCCTTCTGGCACAATCGGCGCAAGCTGCACTGTCTCTCCCACCGCCAACCGCTCATAATTTGCACTGAGCGCAAACGAATTGGGCAATGGAAGTACTTGAAGCGTCGCAACGGCGCGCAATCCGCCCCATGCGGTCGATAACGCCGTAATACGCGCCACACCTTCGCTTAAGGCGATAATATTTCCATCGGAATCGATGGAAGCGACGTTTGGCGTATCGCTGGTCAGGATTGCGGATACCCGCGCTCCGCCATTCCCCAGTACAATGGGTTTCCAAATTTCGCCCAGACCCATACGCAGCGTCTCGCGCTCAAAAGCGATGGATTTCGGCGCGGCGTTTACATGAACGGTGCGATAATCCCGCAATCCGTTTGCCGTGCGCAATTCCAATACCGCGCTGCCCTGCTTAACGCCGCGCATTATGGCATGGTCCCCGACCCGCTCGATCGCCGCGACCTCGGGAGCGGAGGAATATACGTTCCAATCGGCATACGCCTCGCCGGCTTCGCTTAGGAATACTGGCGCTTCGAGCGGCAGAACGTCGCCGGCACAAATCGTAAGGCTCCCAATTTCCGCAAAACTCGCGCGCTCCGGCAGCGGCAACACGCGCACCGTCACACTGCATTCGTCCGTAGAGACAACCGCTTCTCCCTGAGAGAGACCTTGCAGCATACCATCTTTCACCGAAACGATGGACGGATTGGAAGATGTCCATCGGAGAGACCGCTCGCTTCCCTCCGGCTCGAAGGCGGGCTGGAGTAGGAACGAATCGCCCGCGTTCAGCAACACGGTGTCAATCCCCAAAGAAACGCGTTCAGAGCGCGGACGCACAATGCATTCCAGCGTAGCGCTCGCATCCGCAGTCGCCGCATTAATAATCGCCGTACCTGCGCTCAAGGCATATAGGGTGCCGCTATTTTCATCGATCTGAACAACATCTTCATGATCTACGCTGATACGCACATCCGCCCCATTGCCAATGAGCAAATCGGCGAGCGAAAGCGCATCGTTTACCGATAGCGTTACGTGCGATTTTTCGAATGCGATGGCGCCACGCCGAACCGATACGATGCATTGCGCCGCGAGACCGGGATCAGCTGCGCATATGACCGATATGGTAGCCGT
>JAFUAR010000380.1 GCA_017460585.1 Clostridia bacterium | reverse complement strand
TTGGGCGGCGTTGCTATGCTTTGCGGCGGTATTGCTTAAGCGTCACTGCGCGGCGCTCTGGTTCGCGGTTGCTTTGCCGATGGGGCAGTGGTCGACGAACGGTCGCGCCAATCGCCGTCTGGATGACACCGCCGATACGGCAGGACTTTCGGGTTTGGCGCTGTGCAACGGCGGCGAAGAGGTGCCCTGCCAAACGCGGGAAGCATCGTCGGCATGGACGAATGCGGCGCAGTGGGCGATGGTGTGTGCGGCGCTTGGTCTCGCAGCTGCTTTGCCGATGGGACACTGTGCGGCGAACGCGCTTGCTGCTCGCCGAACGACCTATGCCGTCGAGTCGGCAATTCCGCCCCTGCGCCACTCCGCAGCGAAGCATCGCAGGGCTCGCCAACCCAAATCATACCGCCTGCGCCTCGGCATTTCCCGCCCAATCTGCGCTATGCAGCATCGCCGAAAATGCGCCACCCCAAAAGCAAAGAGCCCCCGAAGGAGCATTTGCCCGCCTTCGGAGACTCTTTGGGGTTCGGGTGAATTACGCGGCGGCATCCAGCGCGCCGAACACAAAGCCGATCAGTCCGCTCGCCGCGCCCATCAGCTCCATGCCGAGCGATTCCGTCTGCTCGGAGGTGAGGGATTCAACGTCGATGGCGTTCGCCGCATCCAGCTGAGCGAAGGTCACGTCCTCCGAACGCATGGAGACCACGCCGGAGAAATTCCCGCTCATTCCGGACGAGGTCACTCCCAGATTCAGAGCGATTTCATCGCCGGAGGAATGCGTGGTGAAGTACAGTGTGCCGACTTGGGGCACATCCAAGGTCACGTCCGCCGCGTCGTCTTCCAATGCCGCTTGCGCGGTGAGAACCACTTCGCCCGCTTCGCCGTTTTCCACGAGCGTGGCGACGATGGAGCCGCTAAAGCCCGCTTCGGTCTCGGCGTAGCCGATTTCCAGATTCACGCCGGAATCGCTCGCCTTGAGCTGGGAAACCACGTCGCTCACCTCGGAGAGATCCACCCCGGGAATCTCGACGCCCTCGAGCGCGGGAACGAGCGCCTCCAGCACCTCGTTGACGGCGGTGTAGGGCACGCGAATGGTGTCGCCGTCGAATTCCGCCTGCGTCATGATGGTTTCGACCAGCGCGTCGGTATCGATGTTCAGGCTGGAAACGTCGAAATCGGAAACCGAGGGCAGCTCCGGCATGGAAGCGCTGTAGGTCTGGCTCACGCCGTCGAAGGCGATGATGACCTTCTCGTCAATCACGTTCGCATCCAAGCCGTACAGCTTGGAGCCGTTGTTCAGAAAGTCCACCCGCAGAGCGAGCGCGCCATCTACTTCGCCTACGGCGATGTTCAGGGTGAGTCCGGTCAGGTCAATGGTCTGCGTCTCGCCCAGATCCACCGAAATGACGGGATCGGCGATGGAGAGTACGGTCTCGGCGCTGGCGGCGCAGAGCGTCATCAGGCACAGCGCCAGCAGAATGGCAACGATCTTCTTCATGGAATTCTCCTCCTTTGTGATGGGGGGGTATGCGATTGCGCGCCCAACCCTTCGGCGGGGGTGGGTGCCGTCAGTATTATTATACCATGGATGCTGCAACATTTACAATGCTCAAAAGCGACCGGATTGGCAAAATACCGTGACAATGGACTAGATCCATGGCGGTTGACGGATGCGCGGGCGTATATTATAATTGCTGGGCGAGGAAAGCGCCGCCCCGACGCAAATGGCGGGGAATGCGGGCGAAGCTGCGGATGGAAAAACGGCGGTATGGCGGAAGCTGGAGCGCCGCCGCTTAGGGAGAAGTTCATGCAAAAAAGGCGAGTATTTTTGAGCGAACTGGCGTACGCGCTGGGCATTGCGTTGCTGGCGCTGGGTACGGCGCTCATGGAAAAGGCGAATTTCGGCGTGTCCATGGTGGTCGCTCCGGCGTATGTGCTGCACCTGAGGCTTGCGCAAATTTCGCCCGCGTTTACCTTTGGCGTGGCGGAATATATGGTGCAGGCGCTATTGCTGGTAGTGCTCAGCGTCGTGCTGCGCAAATTCAAGCTGAGCGCGCTGTTTTCATTCGTCACGGCGCTGATTTACGGCGCCGCGCTGGATGTCGCCATGCGCCTGCTGGGCGGATTGCCCGCCGAGGGCGCCGCGTGGCGGCTGGGCGAATACGCGGTAGGGCTGCTGCTGTGCGCGACGGGCGTGGCGTTTTTGTTTCACACCTACATCGCGCCGGAGGCATACGAGCTGTTCGTCAAGGAGCTCGCGGGGCGCTACGGCTGGCGGATCGATCGGGTCAAGACCGTATACGACCTGTGCAGCTGCGCGCTCGGCGTGCTGCTCTCGTTTCTGTTTTTCGGCTTCGGGCGCTTCGAGGGCGTCAAGCTGGGCACGGTGCTTTGCGCGCTGGTGAACGGCTGGCTGATCGGGCGCATCGGTCAAGTGCTGGAATCGGCATTTGAGTTCAAGGATGGATTGGCGCTGCGAGCGCTGTTCAACCGCTGAGAAAGCAAAATCAAACGCCCGCGGCATATGCAAACCGCGGGCGTTCAAACCGCCTGCAAAGCTCGTAACCGCAAGAAGCTCGCCGAAAACGACGAGTTTCTTGCTTCCTGCGTCAGCAACCCGAGTGGAATCGGTCGATTCCCTTCCATTGCTGAGTCAGATGGA
>JAFUAR010000033.1 GCA_017460585.1 Clostridia bacterium | reverse complement strand
GTGGGCTGCCTTTGCCAGCGGTCTTGCAGGTATTCCACAAAGGTCATCAACAGATTTATTCGGGCAAGCAGCAAGTTGTCGCCCTGATACTCATAGCCATACGCGCTTTGGAACGCCCTGAAAACCCAATTCAGCCATTCTTCTTCATCGGCGGCGTTCTCGTTCACCACGCGCAGTTTGCGGTCAAGCAAGCCGACTCTTTGCGGAATGGGAATTTCTTCACCCGTCGCCGCGTCATAGCGGGATACAATGAAGGGCGCTTCGCCGCAGGTGATTTCCAAACGCCTGCTGTCCACATAACGCTTCCATGGCTTGCGCTCTTGGAAGGCGATGGGGGCAGGAGTCGCCGACCATGTGTGACCGTCCTGCGTGTTGAATACATCCTTCTTGCCAAACCATTCTTCATCGGAATAGTTGTTCATCTGATTGCAGACCCATGACGGCGTGAACACTTCGGCGTGGGCTTTCGTGCGCTCCTGCTGCTCTGACTGTGCCTTCAGCACGCGGGGTTGCAACAGGATGGGATTCATGCCAATCAGCGCGTCCGTGGTCATCTGTACATCATCGGTGAACTGCGCTCCCAGCGCGGTATAGCTGCCCGTCGCCCAAATGATGTTTTTCTTCGTGGTCTTATCCTGCAAAAGGATGGGAAGCACTGGCTTGACAGGGGCTTCGTTCAACCGGATCCAGTTTGTCACCAAGAGAAGGCTTCCCCCTTTCAAAGCCATTTCCCGATTCAACATGAATCAATGGAAAGTATATCATCACATCATTGATTATAACAGAAGCCCGCCGGATTTACAATGGAAACTGCCATGAATGATAAAAAGATGTTCCTTCGATCATTCCTACGATGATTCCTGAAAAATCCCTTGACATCAACGTTTCCAGAGGTTATCATGAAGATGTACTCCATCTCCGATGGATGAAGCTCCGAAGAACATCGCGCAAGAGATCGGATGCGACAAAATGGGATATGGCAAGGCGATATTTCGGAAAGCGGTTCACCCGATATTCGCCATGATGAAAGCTGTGCGGGCAGCAGGTATTATATGAGACCATCGGGGGAGGTGCGAATCACTTCCCCTAAGTTATACGGGGAAAATACGGGAAGGAGGCGCGCAATGGCATTGGAGCGGTTCGACCATCACTCCAGCATGGAGGAATTGAGGGAGGATTATTCCAAAATTCAGGGCGTGTACGCCTCCGCCATACGCGAAGTCAACGCGCGCCTGCAAACCTTGAACGATGAGTTTTCCTTTCGCCATCGGCACAATCCCATTCACCACATTGAATCGCGCGTAAAGAGCCTGAACAGTATCATAAAAAAGCTGCGGGCAATGGAAGCGCCGGTTTCCATTATCAACGCAAAGAAGCTGCTCAATGATATCGCCGGCGTGCGCGTGGTTTGCCGCTATGTAGACGATATTTACCGAATTGCCAATTTGCTGCTCTCGCAGGACGATGTGTTGCTGATTCTGGAAAAGGATTATATCAAAAATCCCAAACCCAACGGGTATCGCAGTCTGCATATCGTGGTAGACGTTCCGGTATACCGAATCGAAGGCAAGCTGTATATCCCCGTGGAAATACAGATTCGCACCGTCGCCATGGACTTTTGGGCGACCTTGGAGCATGGTATACGCTATAAGGCGACCGAGGAGGTGCCCGAGCACATTGGGCGCGAGCTCAAGGAGTGCGCGGATGTCATATTCGAAACGGACGACCGTATGCAGGCGGTATTCAAGGCGCTGCAGCAGGTGCACGACCGCGTGGACGACGACTGGCCCATTGAACCGCCGGATGAAATGAGCCAATATGGCGGATGAATCTTTAGACCATTGTCTTTTCACAGATCAAAGGAGCTGTTTTACTATGGAACGAGCGATATTGACCAATATGTGCATGGTCGAAGATGCGCAGGGTCGCCTTCTGGTGCAGAAGCGCAACGATCCGGGTTGGCCGGGGCTGGTATTCCCGGGCGGTCATGTGGAACCCAACGAATCGTTCACGGCGTCTGTCATTCGCGAGGTGTGGGAAGAAACCGGCATTCAAGTGGAGCACCCCGTGCTGTGCGGTGTGAAGCAATTCTACACCGAATCCGGCGAGCGATATATCGTGTTTATGTACCGAGCCAAGGTGGAAGGCGGAGAGGCGCGCTCCTCATCGGAAGGAGAGGCGTTCTGGATTCATCGGGAGGATATGCCCAAATACGAATGGGTTTCTACCTTTGATACCATGTGGAAAATATTCGAAAATCCGGATATCACCGAGCATTATCGAAATCCGTTTACTGACGAGATCGAATTGTACTAACGAATACCCTAAAGAAAGGTTGTGTATCATTATGAAAATTACCATTTGCGTTGGAAGCACCTGCCATTTGCTCGGCTCAAAGAAGGTGGTAGACCGCTTTAAGGAGCTGGTTGAGGAAAAGAATTTGGGCGATCAGGTTTCCTTGAGCGGCAAGTTCTGCATGGGCAAGTGCGGCGAAGGCGTTTGCGTCTCCATTGACGACACGACTCATATCATTCAGGCGGATCAGGCGGACGAATTCTTCGAGAAAGAGATTCTTGCCAAGCTGTAAGTCCTGAATTTCTGTGAACGGGTTACTATTCACCCATGGGGGTGTCGGGGGTCGCAACCCCCGACATTCAATCCGCAGCGG
>JAFUAR010000379.1 GCA_017460585.1 Clostridia bacterium | reverse complement strand
GCTCATTCCCTTCCGCGCAACGGTACGCCCCTATCATACGCCGAAGGCGTTGGTTGCGCAAGGCGTTTCGCGTTATGTTCCCAAAGAAACTTGACCGGATCGATCGCTTACGAATTAACAGGAAATTATGAGAAACAATACTTTCGAACATTGATTGAGCAGCCTTAAAACGCTATAATAACCGCCGATTCAAATAATTCCGAGAAAGGATAAAGCTTGCCTATGAAACTGGCATTTGGCAAAGGACGCGCTTCCTCCCTGCAATGGCTGTATCGCGAGGCGGGGCTTGCGCCCGACGTGCAGCGCAGCCTGAATTTTATGATGCTGGGCAACCTATGCGGCAGCCTGTTTGGAATCATCTGCGGCGCGAGCACCGCTTCCATGGTGGGTTTGGCAAACGATCTGCACGCGGGCGATTTCGCATATGGACTGATCAACGGCATTCCGCAGGCGGCGATGCTGCTGCAAATTCCGTTTGCCATGCTGGTAAGCCGCACGCAGAAGCGCAAGCGCTACATTTTAACCTACGGTCTGTTTGCCCGTATGCTGTGGGTATTCTTTGGAATGCTCCCCGCGCTCAGCGCCCGTGCGGGCAGCGGCGCGCCCCTTCGCGCGCTCATCGTACTGCTCGCCATATCCTCTTGCTGTTCGGCGGCGGTCAATGTGTGCTGGTTTCCATGGTTTTCCGATCTCGCGCCCGCACGCATCCGCGGGCAATGGTTCTCTATTCGCGATACCATAATTGCCGCGTGCAACCTGTGCTTTGGCATTGTGGTGGCGCGTATGCTGGATACGCTGCCCGCAAATTCGCGCTATGTCGTGGTATTCATTATCGGCGGCATATTGGGCATGGCGGACATGATTTGTTTCGGCTTTTGCAAAGAGGTATACTCCTCCCAGCCGGTCAAAATGGCGGCGAGCGCTATTGGCAATGTATTGAAGGATAAGCCGTTCATGCGTCTAATTCTCATGTGGACGGCTTGGTGCTTTACCGCCAACCTGTGCGAACCGTATTTGAGCCGTTATTCCATTAATGAAATGGGTTTGAACTTTACCCAGATGATGATTTTCGGCACCGCCGCTTCTTCGCTTATGACCATATTCGTAATGCGGCGCTGGGGGCGTGCGGTGGACCGCTTTGGCTGCCGCAGCGTTATGCTGGTGGCTACGGTAGGCGCGGCGCTGGCGAACGCCGCCTATCTGTTCTCCACCCCCGGCAACGTAGTGCCGGTCATGCTGCGCAACGCGCTTGGCGCGGCGTTCTGGTGCGGCAGCAATCTGGCGGCGACCAATATGCAATTGTACGCCTCGCCGGATAAAACGCGTCCCATTTACATTGCCGTATTTTCCTGCGCCACCGCGCTGCTGGGCACGGCGCTGGGCAGCTTGACGGGCGGCTTGCTGCTCGAGGTTTGGGAAACCGCAGGCTGGTTTACCGGCGCGTTCGACCGCTATAAGGCAATTATCGCACTGGCAACGGTGCTGCGCCTGATTGTGGTAGCGACCATGGTGCCGCCCCTGAGCAACGACCGCGACGGTACGCCCCAAATGCTGATTCATTCAATGTTTTCGGCACTGACTGGCAGGGAAAGAACGTGACGCGCATTCTACCAACGTTTTCACGAATCACAAATGCGCACAATGGGGAGCGGATGACATGACGCGAGACGCGCTGCTGAAAAAACTGCAATCGCAAATCAGCGAGCGGGAAAGAGAACAGCTAGGCGCGGGCGAATTGCTCGTTGGCGCGTTTAACCGAAGCGTGTTGCTTGAAATGCTCGCCATGCAATCCGCGCCGGAAGGCAATGCATCCGATTCGGACGTTCAGGGACTCATAGACGCCTTGGACGCCTTTCTTGCCCGCGAGATGGCGACACAGCCCGAGGGCTGGAAGTGGATTCGGCTGAGCTGTCTTTATTTAAGCTTTGTAGCGCGCAAACCGCTGCACCCGCCTCAGCTGCTCGGCATTCGACAGCGTGTTGGACAAGACGGGGAAACCATCTGGCTATGTCCACAGCGCTCGGATGCGCCGGACGCGACCTGTCGTTATTGCGTTTGCACGAATGAACGCTTCAATATGGAGCGATGACAATTGCATCATTTCCAAAAGGTACCGCCCGAAGCTCAACCACTTCGGGCGGTACCTTTGTTTGTGAGGTTTACGGATCCATCGCACCCATCATTACAATACCCACGGCGGCGATGGCAATGGCGGCGTAGTGCTTCCATGAGAGCTTCTCGTGCAGTATAATGCGGCTCCACAGCACCGATACCAAGCAGTAGCAGGAAATGATCGGAGCAGCGCCAACCGCGTTCGCGCCGATGGCGTATACATACGCAAGCTGACCGGCGGTCTCGCAGATGCCGGCGATGAGTTTGGGACCTTCGCGCGGAATCTCGATGCGCTCGCGGCGCACGCCGTATACGTAGATGCAGGAGAGTATGCCCATTACGAGAAACGTGAGCTCGTACGCCACATTGGCGGAGGCTTCATCCAGCGTTTCCAAAATGACCGCGTCGGCGACCGTACCCGCCGCATCGATCAAGCAGTAGAGTATGGGTAGCAGCAGCGCCAGTATGGATTTGGTATAGCGCAGATTCTCCGCCTTCTGGCGCTCCAGCTTGATCTGCTCGTCCTCGCGGCTTTCCACGATCGCGAGCATCACTACGCCCGCCGCCATCGCCAGTATCGCGATGCCCTGCGGTACGTTCAGCGCCTCGCCGAAGAACAAGAACAGCAGTATTGCCGCCATCGCGCCCGAAGTATTGCAAATGGGCGAGGAAATGGACAGCTCAATATAGCGCAACCCAATATACCCCAGCACCATAGATAGGATGTACAGCGCGGAGGCGGGCAAATAGGCGATGATGATGTGCAGATTGATTTCCACATGATTCACGAAGACTTCAAACGCAGCGTGAAGTCCCATGATCAGACCCACGCTGATGACCATTTTCCAATGGCTCAGCTTATCGTCCGGTCGAGACCCCATCTTGCTGAACAAATCCGATCCGCTCCAACAGAGCATCGCCAATAGCGCCAGTATAAACCAGTTCATATTGTATTCCCCTTTCAATATAATAGCCTATAGAGTAACGATTCCCGCGTCGACCAGCTTCTGCAGCGACATGAGTATGCCAAGTTTCGCGTGGTACCACGTGAGACCGCCCTGAAAATACACGGCGTACGGCTCGCGAATGGGACCATCCGCACTCAATTCAATGGACGAGCCCTGCACGAACGCCCCCGCCGCCATAATGACCTTCGCATCGTAGCCCGGCATATCCGAAGGCTCGGGGCGCACGTAGCTATCCACCGGCGCGGCCGCCTGTATACCCGTGCAAAATGCGATCATCGCTTCGGGCGAGCCCAGCTCGACCGCCTGAATGATATCATGCCGCGATTCCGTGGAATTGGGCACCACTCGGAAGCCCAGCCGTTCGTAAATGTTCGCGGCGAATATCGCTCCCTTGAGCGCGCCCGCCACCACCGTTGGCGCGAGGAAAAAACCCTGATAGAACGCGGGCAGTATGCCGAGATTGGCGCCGACCTCCTGCCCCAGTCCCGGTGCGCTCAAACGGTAGGCACAGCGGCTTACGCATTCCTGCGTGCCCACAATGTAGCCGCCGATGGGCGCCAGACCACCGCCCGGATTCTTAATGAGCGAGCCCACGGTCATATCCGCTCCCACATCCGAGGGTTCCGTGGTTTCCACAAACTCACCGTAGCAGTTATCCACCATGCACTTGAGTCCGGGCTTAATCTGCTTGATGAAGGCGATCAGCTCTCCAATTTGCTTTACAGAGAAGGTCGGGCGGGTTTGGTAGCCCTTAGAACGCTGTATGGTGACCAGCGCGGTCTTCTCGTTGATGGCGGCGCGGATGCCCTCGTAATCAAACGTGCCGTCCGGAAGCAAATCGACCTGCCGATACTGCACGCCGTATTCCATGAGCGAGCAGGGCGAGGGGCGTATGCCAATGACCTCCTCCAGCGTATCGTAGGGACGACCCACGGGGCTGAGCAGCTCGTCGCCAGGCTTGAGATTGGCCGAGAGCGCCACGGTAAGCGCGTGCGTGCCGCAGGTAATCTGCGGGCGTACCAGCGCCGCTTCGGTGTGGAAGGTATCGGCATACACCCGCTCCAGCACGTCGCGACCCACATCGTCGTAGCCGTAACCCGTGGTCGCAGCGAAGCATTGCGCGCTTACGCGGTTGCGCTGCATCGCGCCGATAACTTTCGCCTGATTCGTCTCCGCGTTCTGGTCAATTTCGTCAAAGCGCGGTCGAAGTCCCGAGAGAATACCCTCCCCGAACTGAAATACCTTTGCGCTGATGCCCAGCTGTTGATAAATACTCTGCGGATCCATGCTCTTTCCCCCTGTCGATCGTGATCGGCGCTTCACTGCGCCTCGTTCAATTTGTTTAAGATTTGATCGGCGATATCCTGTATGACGTCCGGACGGGTCACGATGATGCCGTGGCGGTCGTCGCCCAGCACCAGCAGCGTATCGCCGGGCTCGATGCCGAACTGCTTTCGAGCCTCCTTGGGAATGACGATCTGTCCCTTTTCCCCCACCTTGACCGTGCCGAATACGTGGCGACCCTTCGCCTTGCCCAGCACATGCTTTCCACCGCTCATGCTTTGCGCCTCCAGCCGGAATACAAGTTGAATAATTCCTACAAGTAGGAAATTCAATATACCCGAACGGGCACTCCAATGTCAACGAAATTTATGGAAACAATAAAGGCTTTACGAAACGGAAGGTACGTCGGTGAAGTTTTTTTCACTTTCGCCCATTGCTTTCACAGGCGAATGCGATTATACTGAATGTATGGAAACGGAGGAATGATTATGGCGCGCATTACTAAAAATCCGAGCGGAAGCAACTGGCATATGGCGTGTGTGGCGGTTGTATCGCTCCTGTTTGGTCTGGCATTATTGGTATTTCCCTTTATCACGCGAGACGTCATCATCAACATTGCGGGCATCGCGCTGCTGGCGGTAGGCGCGGCCTGTTCGGCGCGTTATTTTCTGCGCAAGAGCCCATATCGCGCATACGATTGGGATCTGGGCATCGGCATCACCGCGCTGGCGGCGGGCGTGCTGCTGATCGTATTCAAGAACGTGTTGATGGATTTGATATTCGTTGCCCTTGGCATCGGCATACTCATCGGCGGCGTGGCGAAGGTACAGGCGGCGTTCAACCTGCGCAGGGTGCTCTACCGCCGTTGGTTCCTTTCGCTCATTAGCGCGGCAATATCCTGCGTGCTCGGCGTGCTGATCATTGCGCGCCCAACGGGCATCGCGAACGTGCTTACGCAATTCATCGGCGCGTCTATTATTGTGGAAACGGTGCAGGATATCATTCATTATCTTTCGTACCACAAAATCATCGAGGGATACTTTATCAACTGAACCCAATTCTCCCTATGGATGGATATAGTCTAGGTCTATTATTCCCTATCTTTCAAACCTATTTGACAAAGGGCAGTCATTCATATATAATGTTTGCAATCGACAGGAAGGGAGCGTTCAGGTATGTTCCGAGTCCTCGCGGTCTCAGATAAATACTTGTGTATTTGCGGCTGTTTACACCAGCCGGATTTTCCTGCGCCTGCCGTTTTTGCAAAACCCTGAACCACGGAAAGTGTTCAGGTGGAGGCATCCGCATGGGATGCCTCCACTTTTTTACCCATCGACCCATAAGGAGTGTGTACCGAAATGAAGAAGCTGCTGTCCGTTCTGCTCTCTTTGGCGCTTATGACCGTCCTGCTGCTTCCCGCGAGCGTTGCCGAAGGCGACAAGGTTGTCAACATTGGCGCGACCAGCACCATTACCAGCCTGAATCCCCTCGCAATGGACAATACCGAAATTGTAAAATACGCGACCTCTTTGGTGTTCCTGCCGCTGGTAGAGCTGAACAGCGATTTGGAATTTGTGCCCCAGCTGGCGCAAAGCATCACTACCGACGACAACCTGAACTTCACCAGAACCCTGCAGGACAACGCCGCTTGGTCGGACGGCACGCCCGTAACCGCCGAGGATATTGAATTCTCGCTGGTGGTCGCCGCCGACCCCGACTCCGCGAACGCCTCGCTGGCGATGTACGCCATTGAGGGCACGGACGACGGCGGACTGATCGAATCCGGCGCGGAGCACATTTCCGGCATTCAGGTGGTGGACGATAAAACCCTGACCGTAACCACCAAATGGCCTACGGCGCTGTATACCTTTGAAAACAATTTCGG
>JAFUAR010000378.1 GCA_017460585.1 Clostridia bacterium | reverse complement strand
TCATTTCCTCGGCGGCTCTTCATGGCGTCTCTTCTTTTGATGCCATTGTTGCGGCCTTCCGGGGTAATGCTGTTGGAGTCTTATTCGGGGTGGACTGAACAGTTACTCTACAGGAGGGTTTACCATGAAAAGATTTGCACTGGTGCTACTGTCTCTGGTAATGGTGCTTACCGTGTTCGCCGGTATGGGCGTTGCGGAAGAAAAAACCATTCACCCCATGCGCTACGTCCAGCCCGGCGTGCTGCCGGAGGACTATGAAACCGGTATCGCCGCGGTCAACGAAAAGCTGCTGGCGGACGGCTACGATATCGAAGTCGAAATCATTCGCATTCCTTGGGGCGAATACGACACCAAGCTCAACATGATGCTCTCCACCGGCGAAGAATTCGAACTGCTGCACGTCATGCAGGATGTGAAGAATATGTCTTCTCTGGCGGCGATGGGCGCGATTCTGCCCGTAGACGAGTATCTGGACAAGTATCCCACTCTGGTGGACAAGTTCACCGAGACCGAGTGGCTGGGCGCGCTGTACAACGGCGAGCATTACGCCATTCCCTGCTCTTGGCGCTCCTTTGACAACGTCATGTCCTACATGGACCTGCGCGTAGACGTCATGAACGCGGTTGGATACGATGAGTTCCCCGGCAACAGCTTGGATGATGTGATCGATCTCATGCAGAAGTCTCAGGATTACATTCTGGAAGAGACCGGCATCAAGGCGTACAACTGGTTCCATCAGAATCAGGATACCGCTCACTGGCTGCATCGCACGTATGATTCCTATCCCTTCTACGTGGAAAACAGCTTGGGCATCGTGCTCTCCCGTCAGGATGGCACCATCGATTCCTTCTATGAGTCCGAAGAGTTCAAGAAGGACTGCGAAACCTACTACAAGCTGTATCAGGCGGGTCTGGTCAACCCCGACGTGCTGAATCTGGATCACTCCGTGATGTATGACGACGCGCAGCTGGGCGCCTTCCTGCCCTCCCAGACCTTCGATCCCTACACCGGCGTAAGCATCAAGCGCAACACCGGCATCGACAGCGAGGTTGACTGGGTAGAAATGTACCCCGAAAAGCCCGAAATGGTTTATACCTTCGTGCAGAACCTGAACGCGATTTCCGCGACCGCCGAGGATCCGGAGAGCGGTCTCAAGTTCCTTGAGTGGCTGTATGCTTCCCAGGAGAACCACGATCTGTTCCACTACGGCATCGAGGGCGTGCACTACACCCCCATCGGCACCGATAAGATCGATCAGGTGCTGGGCGACGATGGCAACGCTCTGTACTCCATGGATACTTGGATGTCCGGCTACCTGCCCTATATGCGCTTTGCGGCGGATGCTCCGGATCGTCACATCGAATACATGACCTATAAGGCGGAGAACTATGTGGTATCTCCCATCGCGGGCTTCATCTTCGATGCGTCCAACGTGCAGACCGAGCTGAGCAACCTGCAGACCGAGATTATCGCTTCCATCTATCCCATCAAGATCGGCATGGTCTCCTACGAGGAGAACATCGATCAGGCGATCGCCAACCTGAAGGCGGCGGGTCTGGATGCGTATCTGGAAGAGTATCGCACGCAGTTTGCGGCGTATCTGGAAGCCAATCCTTGGGTTCTGGAAATGGCGCAGTAATTGTAAAAGGGTTACTCGTTTCACTGAATGAATGCAAAAAGGGGATTCTGTTTCGGAATCCCCTTTTTGCGACGAAGGTCATTGTTAAAGGAGAAGCGTATTATGAAGGTTGGCGTAATTGGCTGCGGTACCATTGCAAATGCCGCGCATATTCCGAGCTATTTGAACAATTCCAAGGTTGAAATTAAGTATTTCTGCGATATATTGCCCGAAAAGGCGCAAAAATGCGTGGAAAAGTACGGCTGCGGAACCGCCGTGCAGGATTATAAGGTGGTTTTGGCGGATCCGGAAATTCAGGCGGTGTCCATTTGCACGCCCAATAACGTACACGCGGAAATCGCCATTGCCGCCATGCGCGCCGGCAAGGATGTGCTCTCCGAAAAGCCCACCGCGCGCACCTACGCCGAGGCGGAGGAAATGCTGCGCGTGCAGAAGGAGACGGGGCGTATACTCAATATCGGCGTGGTTAATCGCTTTAACGACCATGTCAACGCCATTAAGCGCTACATTGATTCCGGCAAGCTGGGCGAGATCTTCCACGTATACGTCAGCTTCCGTTCCTTCCGCTCCATCCCGGGTCTGGGCGGCGCGTTTACCACCAAGGCAATTGCCGGCGGCGGCGCGCTGATCGATTGGGGCGTGCACTATTTGGATATCGTCATGTACTGCTGCGGCGATCCAAAGCCCCTTACCGTCACGGGCGAAACCTTCTCCCGCTTGGGCGTGGATAAGGCGAACTATCTCTACGAAAATATGTGGGCGGAGGATACCAAGGACCTGAACGGCACCTACGATGTGGATGATTCCGTCACCGGTATGATTCGCACCTCCGGTCCCGTCATCACCTTCAACGGCGCTTGGGCGCAGAATATCGACGCCGAGGAGGCGTATATCGATTTCATGGGCGATAAGGGCGGCATTCGCTTAACTTACGGCTCTACCTTCACCGTATATACGCAGGAAAACGGCACGCTGATCGAGTATACGCCCAAGGTGAAGGCGCGCAATCACTTCCAGAACGAAATCGACGCGTTTGTGGACTGCGTGGAAACGCGCGAAAAGCTGCCCTCCCACGTGGATACCGTCATCATTACCGCGAAAATGATGCAGGCGATTTACGATTCCGCCGCCGCCCATCACGAAATTCAGCTGGAGGATTGAGCATGAATATCGGCTTTATCGATTATTATCTGGATGAATGGCACGCCAATAATTATCCCCGCTGGATCGAAGAGGCATCCGGCGGGGCGGCGAAGGTGTCGAAGGCGTACGGCATGATCGACAGTCCCATCGGCGGCAGAACCACGCGGCAATGGTGCGAGGATATGGGTATACCGCAGGCGCAGACCATTGCGGAAATCGTGGAGACCTGCGATGCGATCATCGTGCTTTCCCCCGATAACTGCGAAATGCATGAGGAGCTTTCCCAGCTGCCGCTTCGATCGGGCAAGCCGACCTATATCGATAAAACCTTTGCGCCCGATTATGAAACGGCAAAGCGCATCTTCGCGCTGGCGGAGCAGTTCCATACGCCCTGCTATTCCACCTCGGCGCTGCGCTACGCGGACGAGTATCAAGCCGTAACGGGCGTGGACGCCGCGTATTCGTGGGGACCCTATGGGTTTGAAACCTACTCCATTCACCAGCTCGAGCCCGTTGTAATGCTGATTGGCGCAACCCCTGAACGCGTGCTGGCGGTGAAGACCCCGCATAGCTATTCCCTTCAAATCGAGTTTGAAGGCGGCAAAGTCGCTTCCGTAACCGGCGTAGACGGCGAGGTGCCGTTTATGATCAACGTGGTGCGGGGCGCTTCGGCGCAGGTCATCGCGCCTGAATCCGATTATTTTAAAACCTTTATTCGCGCCATGCTGAATTTCTTTGTGAATCCCGCTGAAGTCGTTCCCCACGCGGAGACCCTGCGCATTATGGCGCTGCGTACCGCCGGCATCGAGGCGCTCAAGCGCCCGGGCGAATGGGTGAATGTAGTATTATCTTAAGCCGATATCGGCATCGCTCTATGGAAGAGCCGGTTTTTCTGCGTCAGCGGAACCGGCTCTTTGCGTTTTCCTCAGTGAACAAACTATTAAAAAACGTATTTCTCCCGCCGTTGAATTCCGAAAGCAGAGGGAATGTGGTATAATAGCAATCAACGTACCCGAACGCAAAACGCGTCGGCTGTGCCGTTGCGTGTTTAAATCCACACACTCCATCCCCATTGCCATGAAGGAGATTTGCCGATGTTCCAACTTCATTCCAATTACCAGCCGACCGGCGACCAGCCGCAGGCGATCGAGGCGCTTTCCGAAGGGCTGCGTCGGGGCGATCGCCATCAGGTGCTGCTGGGCGTGACCGGCTCCGGCAAAACCTTCACCATGGCGAATATCATTCGGCAGGCCAACCGACCGGCGCTGGTCATTGCGCACAATAAGACCTTGGCGGCGCAGCTGGCGGCGGAGTTTCGCGAATTCTTTCCGGAAAACGCTGTGGGTTACTTCGTAAGTTATTACGATTATTACCAGCCCGAGGCGTATATTCCCTCCACCGACACCTTTATTGAAAAGGACGCGACCGTGAACGATGAAATCGACCGTATGCGCCATAGCGCCACCTCGTGGCTCGCGGAGCGGCGCGATGTGGTGATCGTGGCTTCGGTGAGCTGCATTTACGGCATGGGCGATCCCAGCGAATACGAGGATTTGTCCATTTCGCTGCGCGAGGGTATGCAGATTGATCGCGATGAGCTGCTGCGCCAGCTGGTGGAAATTCAGTTTACCCGCAACGATTTCGAGGCGGAGCGCGCCACCTTTCGCGTGCGCGGCGAGAATATCGAAATTATCCCCGCGGCTTCGCACGAGCGGGCAATCCGCGTGGAGCTGTTCGGCGACGAGATCGACCGCATTGCCGAGGTTGACGTGCTCACCGGCAAGGCGCTGCGCTATTTGAGCCATGTAATGATATTCCCAGCCTCGCACTACGCCGTGGCGAAGGATAAGCTGGATCGCTGCTTGGAAAATATCGAGCGCGATATGGAACAGCAGGTTCGAATCTTGGAGGAAAACAACCGCCTCCTCGAGGCGCAGCGCCTGCGCCAGCGCACCACGTACGATTTGGAAATGATGCGCGAGCTCGGCTATTGCAGCGGCATAGAAAACTATTCCAGATATTTCGATGGGCGCGAGCCCGGTCAGGCGCCGTTTACGCTGCTGGATTATTTCCCCAAGGATTTCATCGTATTCATCGATGAGTCGCACGTCACCGTGCCGCAAATCGGCGCGATGTACAACGGCGATTTTGCCCGCAAGCGCGCGCTGGTGGATTTCGGCTTTCGCTTGACCTCCGCCTTCGATAATCGCCCGCTCAAGTTCCGCGAATTCGAGGAGAAGACCAACCAGCTCATCTACGTTTCCGCAACCCCGGGGCGCTACGAAATGGAGCGCGCACAGCAGGTGGTGGAGCAAATCATTCGCCCCACGGGTCTGGTCGATCCGGAAATCGTGCTGCGCCCCGCCACGGGGCAGGTGGATGATCTGATTGGTGAAATTCGCGAGGCGACTGGCAAGGGGCAGCGCGTGCTGGTGACCACGCTCACCAAGAAGATGGCGGAAAGTCTTACCGAATACCTGCGCGAGCTGGAAATCCGCGTGGAATACTTGCATTCCGATGTGGAAACGCTGGATCGCATCGCCCTGAGTCGCGGGCTGCGCCCCGGCGAGTTCGACGTGCTGGTGGGCATCAATTTGCTGCGCGAGGGCTTGGATATGCCGGAAGTAGCGCTGGTGGCGATATTGGATGCGGACAAGGAGGGCTTCCTCCGTTCGGAAACCTCGCTCATTCAAACCATCGGGCGCGCGGCGCGCAATGTGGACGGGCGCGTCATCATGTACGCGGACGCCATTACCGATTCCATGATGCGCGCCATTCAGGAGACCAACCGCCGCCGCGCCATACAGCAGGCGTATAACGAGGCAAACGGCATAACGCCCCAATCCGTGCGCAGCGCTATTCGCGAGCTCATGGAAATTTCCCGCGCGATGGACGACGACGCCAAGCCCGCCCTTTCCGACGATGAGCGCCGCATGGCGATTGAGCAGCTGGAAGAGCGTATGCTGCTGGCGGCGAATAATTTGGACTTTGAAAAGGCGGCGCAGCTGCGCGACCAAATGCTCGCGCTCAAGGGCGAAAAACCGCTGGCGACGGGCGAGCAGTCCCGCCAGAAGCGCAGAAGGCGCGAAAAGACCACCCATAGAAATCCGGGTTAATCGACCCGTTCCCAACGGATAAGGAGAAACCATTGAACGCAGATAAAATATTGATTCGCGGCGCGCGCGAACACAATTTAAAAAATGTAAATTTGGAGCTGCCCCGCAACCGCCTCATCGTAATGACGGGACTCTCGGGTTCGGGCAAGTCCTCGCTGGCGTTTGATACCATCTACGCGGAGGGGCAGCGCCGCTATGTGGAGTCGCTCTCCAGCTACGCCCGCCAGTTTTTGGGGCAGATGGAAAAGCCGGATGTAGACTTGATCGAAGGGCTTTCGCCCGCCATATCCATCGACCAGAAGACCACCAGCCGCAATCCCCGCTCCACGGTGGGCACCGTTACGGAAATACACGATTACCTGCGCCTCATGTACGCCAGAATCGGCATTCCGCACTGCCCCAATTGCGGCAGGGAGATTCAGCAGCAAACCGTGGATCAAATGATCGACCAGCTCATGGCGCTGCCGGAGCGGTCGCGCATTATCATACTCGCTCCGGTCATTCGCGGGCGCAAGGGCGAATACGTGAAGCTCTTGGAGAGTATGCAGAAGCAGGGCTACGTGCGCGCCAGAATCGACGGGGAAATGTGCGAGCTCGCCGATCCGCCCAAAATGGCGAAAACCAAGAAGCACACCATCGAAATCGTCATCGACCGCCTCGTCATTCGCGAGGATATTCACCAGCGCCTTTCCGATTCGCTGGAAACCGCCATGCGCCTAAGCGGCGGTCTGGTGGTGATTAACGTGGTGGACGGGGAGGATATGCTCTTTTCGCAAAACTACGCCTGCCCCGATTGCGGCATTTCCATAGAGGAGCTCACGCCGCGTATGTTCTCCTTCAACAATCCGTACGGCGCGTGTCCAACCTGCACCGGTCTAGGCAGACTCATGAAGATCGATCCGGATATCGTCATTCCGGATCCCACCAAATCGCTGAACGAGGGCGCGATTCAGGTGACCGGCTGGCAGTCGACCGAAGAGGACAGCATGGCGCATATGTATTTGGAGGCGTTGGCGCGCACCTACGGCTTTTCGCTGGATGTGCCGGTCAACGACCTGCCGAAGGACGCGCTGGATAAAATACTGTACGGTACGCACGGCGAAAAGCTGCGCATCGAATACCAGCGCGAGAGCGGCAGCGGCAGCTTCAACGCGCCGTTTGAAGGCATTATCGCCAATTTGGAGCGGCGCTATCGCGAGACCACCTCGGATTCCATGAAATCTGTATACGAAAGCTACATGGCGGATGTCGCCTGTCCCGAATGTCAGGGGCGGCGTCTGCGCCGCGAGGCGCTCGCCGTCACCATAGGCAATAAGAACATCGCCGAAATCTCCGAATTGCCCGTGCGCGACGCGCGCAGCTTCTTCCGCACCCTCAAGCTCAGCGAAAAGCAGAACGCCATCGCCCGTCAGGTGCTCAAGGAGGTGGACAGCCGCCTTGATTTTCTGGCGGACGTAGGTCTGGACTACCTTACGCTCTCCCGCAACGCCAGCACGCTTTCCGGCGGCGAGGCGCAGCGCATCCGTCTGGCGACGCAAATCGGCTCCAGCCTGGTGGGCGTGCTGTATATACTGGATGAACCCTCCATCGGTCTCCACCAGTGCGATAACGCCAAGCTGCTCGATACGCTGCGCAAGCTGCGCGATATCGGCAATACGCTCATTGTGGTGGAGCACGATTCGGATACCATGCTCGCCGCGGATTACATTGTGGATGTGGGACCGGGCGCGGGCACGCAGGGCGGCGAAATCGTCGCCGCGGGCACGCCGCAGCAGATTATGGAAAACCCCGCCTCGCTCACAGGGCAGTACCTGTCGGGCAGGCGCAGCGTACCGCTGCCGGAGGGGCGGCGAATGCCGGAGGGCTGGCTCACCGTGCGCGGCGCGCGCGCCAATAACCTCAAGGGAATCGACGTGCGCTTCCCTCTGCGGGTCATTACCTGCGTAACGGGCGTTTCCGGCAGCGGCAAGTCCTCTTTGGTCAACGAGATACTGCACAAGTCGCTTTCACACACGCTCAACCGCTCCCGCCTGAAGGCGGGTCCGCACGATGGAATCGATGGGGTAGAGCAGCTGGATAAGGTCATCGCCATCGACCAGTCGCCCATCGGGCGCTCCCCGCGCTCCAATCCCGCCACCTATACGGGGCTATTCGATTTAATTCGCGATGTATTCGCCTCCACGCCCGATGCGAAGGCGCGCGGCTATAAGGCGAACCGCTTCAGCTTCAACGTAAAGGGCGGGCGCTGCGAGGCGTGCGCGGGCGACGGCATATTGAAAATAGAAATGCACTTCCTCTCGGATGTATATGTGCCCTGCGAGGTGTGCAAGGGGCATCGCTACAACCGCGAAACGCTTGAGGTGCGCTATAAGGGCAAAAACATCTATGAAGTGCTGGATATGACGGTGGACGAGGCGCTGGAGTTCTTCCGCCCGCTGCCCAAGCTGGCGAATAAGCTGCAAACCATGCACGATGTGGGTTTGGGCTATGTGAAGATCGGTCAGCCCTCCACCACGCTCTCGGGCGGCGAGGCGCAGCGCATCAAGCTCGCCACGGAGCTCAGCCGCAAATCGACCGGTCGCACCCTCTACATACTGGATGAACCGACCACGGGTCTGCATATTAACGATGTGGAGCGCCTCAATCAGGTATTGGAGCGCTTGGCGGATCAGGGCAATACGCTGGTCATCATAGAGCACAATTTGGATGTGATCAAAATTGCAGATTACGTGATTGACTTGGGTCCCGAGGGCGGCGATCGCGGCGGCACGGTGGTCGCCGTGGGCACGCCGGAGCATATCGCCCAAAATCCGCAAAGCCGTACGGGCGAATATCTTAAACCGCTTCTAAACGAATAGAAAGAGAGAAATGCTATGGATCCCATTTATGTCACCGGACACCGCAATCCGGATACGGATTCCATCGTGTCCGCTATGGCGTATGCCCAATTGCGCAACGCATTGGGCGACCGCGAATACGTGGCGGCGCGTCTGGGGCGCGTAAGCGATGAAACGCAGCTCGTGCTGGACCGCTTCGGCTTCGAAGCGCCCATGCTCATTCACAACCTGCGCAATCAGGTGGCGGATTTGGAATACGACGCCGCGCCCGCGCTCAATAAGGCGGTGACCGTGGACCACGCGTGGCAGCTGCTGCATCAGGACGAGAACATCGTGGCGCTCCCCGTGGTCAACGACGACGGCACGCTCTTTGGTATGCTCTCCACCAATACCATCGCCGCGCACGATATGCGCTCGGTGCTGCACCCCGAAATTCAAAATGTGCCCGTGTTCAATCTAGTGAGCGCGCTGGAGGGCAGCATCGTGATCGATGGGGAAACGCCCACCACTATGCTCTCCGGCAGGGTGTCCATCGCGCTGCCCGCTAACGGGGAAGAGGCGTTGCTGCTCACGCCGGACACCATATTGATCTGCGGCAGCCAGCCCGATGTCATACTGCAGGCGATGCGGGCGAAGGTGGCGTGCATCGTGGTCTGCCAGTCGTCCATTCCCGAGGAGGCGCGGCAGGAGACCTGCCATTCGCTGGTCATTTCCACCCCGCAGGAGCCGTACCGCGCCGCGCGCATGATCTTCCAATCCATTCCCATATCCAGAGTGTGCCGCACCACCAACCTGTGCTGCGCGCATTTGACCGACTATGTGGACGATGTGCGCAAAATGGCGCAGGATAACCGCCATCAGATCTTCCCCGTGGTCGATGAGGAAAACCGGGTCATGGGCACGCTAGGGCGCATCCATCTGCTCAAGCCTAAGCGCAAGCGCGTGGTGCTGGTGGACCACAACGAGGTGTCGCAGTCCGTGCCCGGGCTGGAGGAAGCGGAAATTCTGGCGATCATCGATCATCACCGTTTGGCGGATGTGCAAACCGCCAACCCCATCTATATGCGCAACGAGCCCGTGGGCAGCACCGCCACCATTATCGCCGGTATGTTCATGGAGCGCGGACTCATGCCATCCATCCACATGGCGGGGCTGCTGACCTGCGCCATATTGTCGGATACGCTCATGTTCAAGTCGCCCACCTGTACCGCGCGCGATATCCACATGGCGGAACGCATGGCGCGCATCGCGCACGAATCCATCGAGGAGCTGGGGCGCATGATCTTTTCCGCCACCACTTCCGATGACCGTACGCCCGAGGATATTCTCTTTACCGACTTTAAGGAGTTCATGCTCTCCGGACATACGCTGGGCGTCGGTCAGGTGGTCGCGCTGGATTCCGACCGCGTGCTCAAGCGCGCCGACGATTTCCTAGAGGCAATGCGCAAGCGCAAGGAAGAGCGCAATTACGATATGATACTGTTCATGATTACCGATATGCTTCAGGAGGGGTCGCACCTGCTGGTTCTGGGCAACGACGAGGTCATTGCGCAGGCGTTCAACGCGCGTCCCGAACACCATAGGGTGTTCCTGCCGGGCATACTCTCGCGCAAGAAGCAGGTTATACCGGCGCTGTCCGTATTTTGGGGCTAAGCCAAAAAAGATTGCAGGCGGGTACGCAACGCGTACCCGCCTGCAATGATAAGCGCTATTTTTCGTGAAACATTACCGCCGCTACGTTCGGACCGGAGTTGATGGATACCACCGCGCCAATCTGCGTGCGTCCCGCGGGCGGATAGCCCAGCGCCGCCGTCATTGCCGCGTCTAGCATATCGCCCACCTCGGGGTGATCGCCGCTGATCACCATATAGGGCGAATTGGGCTGCATTTCCTCCGTCGCCTTTTTTACCAGCGCGGGAATGACCTTCTTCTCGCCGCGCACCTTGTCGCTGGTGACAATGGCGTGGTCGTATATGCGCATAATGGGCTTGAGCCCCACCAGCTCGCCAATGAACGCCGCCGCGCTGGGGATGCGCCCCGACTTTGCAGCGTATTTCAGCGTGTAGGGCACAAAGTAAATCACGCTGTGCGCAAGCCAATCGCGCATAAAGGCGAGAATGTCCTCCACGCCCTTTCCTTCCCGCGCCATGCGCGCGCCCTCCATTACGGGGTAGCCGTAGGCGCAGGTGTAGCTCGCGCTGTCCAAATTGTGAATGCGCATTTTGCCCTCGGCTTCCGGATGCGCCTCGTAGAACATCTGCGCTGCCAAACAGGCGCTGTTGTAGGTGCCGGAGCCCTCGGAGTTAATGGTGGTGTTGATCAGGTCGGCAACGCCGTCCTGATACGCCTGCTCAAACGCCTCGGTAAATTGGTATACCGTAATTTGCGAATGCGTGGGCGTCTGTGGCGCGTCCGCCAGCATTTGGTAAAAGCGCTCGTTGTCGAAATCCACTCCGCTAATGTAGACTTGATCGCCGAAGGTGACCGGAAACGGTATGAGCGAAATGCCCAGCGCCTCCGCCTGTTCGGGCGTAAGGTCGCTTCCGGAATCGGTCATAAATCGAATTGCGCTCATAGCTCCTCCTCAAATGGTCGTAAGGGTGTGAATCTGTTCCTATTATCAAAACATTAAGTGAAAAAGTCAATAGCCAAAGGGTTAATTATGACTGGATGCGCCGTTACCATTCATCCAATGGGGGTGTCGGGGGTCGCAACCCCTGACATTCAATCCGCAGCGGCGGCGTGTACGCCGCGAGGACGCGGACCAAGTGTCCGCTTCCTTGCAGGTTTTGCGCCCGGAAATCGCATAGCGATTTTAGCAAAACCTGAGGGGGTGGCAGTGGCGGGGGACGTGTCCCCCGTCCACTTACTGTGAAGCCGTAGGCTGAACAGTAACGATGCTCCTGCCATATACCGCGATATCGCCCAAAAAGGATATTGACAGCGCCTGCGTTCAATGCGATAATGACATTGCAGCAATGTTATTTTTTGGGAAATAATCGAAGGGGGATGAATGTTGTGAAGCGATTGAATATCGGCGTGTGCCTTGCGCTGCTGCTTGCTGCGTGCCTTTGCCTTTCCTGTGCTTTCGCGGAGGAGGCTGCCCAGCCCATCGTTGAATCCATTCCGGAGGCGTATGAGGCGCCAAGCGGCGAATGGGAGGAAGCGGACACTCCAATTGAAGCCGATTCTTTCACCGAAGCGGAGATCGATTGGACGGATGAGGCGATCGCCCCTGAACCCGGCGATGCGCTCGCGCCCGACCATGTGCACGATTGGAACGTAGTGTGGACAGACGTGTATCGCTACGAAATGCTTTCGTACAATGCAAACGAGCACGTCTATTCTGAATTTTACGGCGAAAATGAAGTGTATTGCCTGATTTGCGGTCAAACCTTCGGAATGTACGAGTTGAACGATACGGTGGTGTTTTCCGGTCCGCATATCAATTATGACGGCTCCTGCGTCTTTTATAACTGCAAGCAGAAGCTCAAGAAGAACTGTACGCATCCCAACGCCTATTCTATTTCCCACAATTTGGATGATTACGAGTTCATATCCAAATCGCTCCACCTGCGCAGGCACATTGCCTTCGTTCCGGGGAGCGAGCCGGACGAGCCCGTCGATATTCTCTACTGTCCCGATTGCTTTACCGAAGGGCTGCTGATCCCCGATGAGCCGCGTATGGTCAGCGGCGATGATATCCGCTTTGACGATTGCCTCGAGGAAATTTTCTCCTCGGTCGAGTCGCATACTTTCGTGAACGGAAGGTGCACCGGCTGCGGCTATGTGCCCGATCCCGCCACGGTGCTGCCCAAGGTCGCTCCCAAAAAGGTCGCCCTCAATCGCACCGGCACGGTCACGCTGGCGTGCGGTGAGACTCTGCAGCTCGTGCCTACGCTCACGCCCTCCAACGCTACCGCAACGTATACTTGGACCTCCTCTAAGGCGGGCGTGGCGTCCGTCAACGCGAACGGTCTGGTGGTAGCGGGCGCGACCGAAGGCACCGCCAAAATCACCGTAGCGACGGATAACAAGAAGAAGGCGACCGTCTCTATCAAGGTGGTCAATCCCAACAAGCCCACAAAGGTGAGCTTATCCCCGCTCTCCATTTCCATGTTGTGCGGCGAAACGCTGCAGCTCGTACCTTCGTTGACCCCTGCGACCGCCGTTACCACATTGACATGGAGCTCCTCCAAGCCCAGCGTGGCGCAGGTGAGCGCGAGCGGCGAGGTCACCGCGGGCAATACCGAGGGCACGGCGAAGATTACCGTGACCACGGCGAACAAGAAAAAGGCGACCGTCACGGTCAAGGTGACGGACCCCTATAAGCCTACAGGGGTGAGTCTTGCGTACACTTCCGTTACGCTGGAGGCGGGCAAGACCCTGCAGCTCTTGCCGCAGCTTTTGCCTGCAAGCGCGAAAACCACCTATACATGGAAGAGCAATAAGCCCAAGGTCGCAACGGTGAGCAAGACCGGTTTGGTGACCGGTTTGACGAAGGGCACGGCAAAGATTACCGTAACCACGGCAAACAAGAAAAAGGCGACCGTCACCGTAAAGGTGACCGCGGCCAAGCCCACCGCCAAGTATACGTACAGGCTGGTGCAGAATGTCATCTACGACCGTGTGGAGATCCATTTGGATGCCTTCGATGTCAATGGCAAGATTGTGGACAGCATCGTGGTGAACGACTGCGATGATTACACCTACATGGTTAAGCCGCATCAGGGAAGTATGGGCGCAGTCGTATACGATTTGGGCTACGACGATTACGGCAACAATTATATCTATCTGGAAACCTACTTCTGCTGGGAGAGCGTCAGCCGCCTGTATGCGGTGCTGGAAGTGCGAGACGGTTCTATTCAATTCGTCAAAGCGGCGGTCGACCCGGGCTATTCCGATGGCATGGGCTTGTTTGATGAAGGAACCGGCAAGGCGCTTCTCAATGCGGACAAATGGTCGAGCAGCAAAATGATCAGCGCGCTCAATAAGGAATTCAGCGGATTTTCACTGAAATTTGAAGAGAAGCAGATCACCGTCTACCGCTATGGCGCACAGCCCGATGTGTACACCACCTTCGGCGCTAAGCTGAGCGGCAGCCAGCAAATCGACGGCATCGTGGTCAAGTAACGCTCGGAATTGCTTTCCATGGAATTGACGCCCGATTGGGGGATTCCTCCGGTCGGGCGATTTGCCGCCCTTTGAGGATGCCTTGCGCCGAACGCATTCGGTTCTGATCCGTCCGCAATTCATTTTTTTATGGAACCATTTGTGGGTTTTCCCTTATGAATCCTTACCGAGCACCTTATTTTTCTATGCAGCGTATATTCGCAGCGTACGAATGAATATACATGAAATACTTTTGTAATATTTGAAACGTTTCGGACATAAAATTCGCCGTGGAAAACCTCGACATTTTCGCAAACAAACCGCTCATATTGCGGTCAATTTCATCGAATTCGACAATATGTAGGCGCGAATATTTTCTTCGTTCAAAAAACAGCTTTAATTATGACGGGAATGCGACGTAAACAAACCACAGTCTGTGAAATATAATATTCACACACAGTGTAAATTGTGGAAAACATCAATTTATTCCCCAATACGGGGCTTTTTTCAGGGGAAAACAGTGGAAAAACCCGTGGACAATGTGGATTTCTCCTCCAGAAACTGCATGGTATATGCACAGCCCTTTATGCATTGCTCCCTCCGCCTTCTTAACGTGTTGTAAATGTTACGAAATATGCTTTGCCTTGTTTGCGCGCGCATTTCATGGTATACTAATTATGAAAAAGTATCTTCATTGCGCGTGGCGCGCAAATGGAAGGATGAAGCGATTCGTTTATGCATTTGCAGTTGGAGCATAAGGTGCTTCCGGGTTCGCTGGAGCTGGCGTATCTGGGAGATACGATATACGATTTGTATGTGCGCACGCATTTGATCGAGCTGGGCGGCAAGGTCGGCGCGTTGCATCGGCAGGCGATTCAGCTGGTGTGCGCCCATGCGCAGGCCGAGGCGCTGAGCCGAGTGGAGCCCATGCTGAGCGAGGAAGAGCTGGCGGTGGTTCGCCGCGCCCGCAACGTGCGGCAAACGCCGCCGCGCAACGCCGATATCGCCGAATACCACAGGGCCACGGCGTTCGAAGCGCTGCTGGGCTATCTCTATGCGACAGATCGGGACGAGAGGCTCAACGCGGTGCTCGGCGTCGCGTTGCCGCGCGAGCTGTTGGCGCAGGTGCATGCAAAGCTGATGGGAGGACGCCATGGCGAATAATGATTTTCGTTCCCCGCGCGATGACCGCAGGCGCACGGGCGCGGGGCGCAGAACGTGGGGGCAGGAGGGCGCGGGTCCTAGGGTAGGGCGCGTATACGCCAATGTGCCGCCCGCGCGGCGCGCCGACGAGGCGTACGAGGCAAAGCGAAACGGCGGCGGCTACGCCGGCAAGCCCGCCGACGAGGACCCCGCGTTTTTGGAGCGCGACCCCAAAAAGCGCAACGCCCGTAAGGGCGAATATCGCGGCGGTGCGGCGGCGCAGGTTTCGTCGGAGCTTTTGCAGGAGATCGAGGACGGTCGTCTGCTGGCGGGCAGAAACCCCATCCGCGAGGCGCTCAAGGCGGGTCGCCCCGTGGAGAAGGTGCTGGCGGCAAACGGAGATCTCTCCGGTGCGGCGAAGGAGCTGCTGCGCATGGCGCGGGAAGCCGGCGCGGTGGTGCAAATGGTGGATCGCGCGCGGCTGGATCAAATCTATCCCGCGCATCAGGGCATACTGGCATACGTGGCGGCGGTATCCTATTCCACGGTAGAAGAAATACTGGATGAGGCGCGGAGCAGAAACGAACCGCCCTTCCTGCTGCTGCTGGATGGCATTACCGATCCGCACAATCTGGGCGCGATTATTCG